>JAKLDZ010000025.1 GCA_022703255.1 Myxococcota bacterium
GTATCCGGTTTTTATGCACGGCAGGCGTGGAATAGGAGAGCGGGCCGAACGGTACCCGCCAGTTCGGCGACGATCCGCTGGCGGCGGGTGGGTTTGGACCGAACGACGCGACGATTCGGGTACGTCCAGGGCCGGTGCGCACGACGTTGATTCGTCCGCGCATCCAGTTCGTGGACCAGATGCTCAAGTCGGTCGAGAACCTGTAGGCCGGTTCGAGGTGACACCAACTCCCGGTGACGGGCGCCGGGTAGTGTTCAGGGAAGATTTCCGATGGAAGGCCAGGGCAAGATGAAGTGCACTCTCACCTTCGCGCTCTACAGGGGCGATCAGTTCGTGCGACGCGAGTCGGTGACGCAGGACATTGTCAAGGTGGGCAAGGATCCGAAGAGCCACCTGAGAATCGATGATGATCTTGCGTCGAGGATGCACGCAGTCATCGAGGTTGCTTCGGAGGACGACATCACGTTGATCGACCTCGGAAACGAACCTGGCACGATGGTGAACGGGGCGAGGGTGAACAAGTGCAAGGTTCATCCTGGCGATCAGATCCAGATCGGGGACACGTTGGTGGTGCTTGAGAACGCGGAACCGGCGGCGGCGGTGGAAGCTGCGCCTGCGGTGGCGGCGGTTCCTGCGCCACCGGTGGCGGCGCCGCCTCAGGCGCAGGTGGAACCTGCGAATCCCTTTGCCGGGGCGCCGGATCCGTTCGCTCCGAAGCCCGCGGCGAATCCGTTCGGGGGCGGAGCGAATCCCTTTGGCGGAGCGGCCGACCCGTTTGCGTTTGCGGCGCCGAACCCCTTCGCGGCGGCAGCAGACCCCTTTGCTCCCCCGGAGGAACCGGCGGGCGAAGGTGGCTACAAGTACGTGATGACGAAGAGCGGCCCGGACGTGAATCCCGACGAAGTCGAGATGACGAACGTCCCTGCGGTCGAAGTGATGATCCTCTGGGGCGACGCGGTCCTTCACGTCGCGCACCTGACCCCTCCGCGCAACTTCTACGTCGGGGAGGAAGAGGGCAAGAACCTCGCGTGTGACTACTTCATCCCGCAGGAGAAGCTTGGGACGACGCGTGCTCCGGTGGTGCTCGCGGCGCCTGGCGGTGGGGTGAACGTGGTGTTGCTGCCTCGGGCGAAGGGGATGATCGAGCTCCCCGGGCAGCCGAAGATGAAGATTGACGAGGCGATTCAGCAGGGGCGGGTGCAGGCGTGCGCGGAGTTGTCGGGCGCGCACCAGGTCTCGCTGCCTCCGGGCTCCAAGGTCCGCATGGAAGTCGACAACCTGATCTTCCAGGTTGCCACGGTGAACGCGGGCCGCAAGGCTGCTGCGGGGCTCTTCTCCTCGCGCGACTGGTCCACGGCGCTGTACGTGGGGCTGTCGATGGTGGTGCACACCGGCATGCTGGCGGCGATGGCGTTCTTCATGCCGCCGCTGGGGCTGACGGACGACGAGGGGGTCAACAAGGACCAGCTCTTCCTGATGCAGCAGTACCTGAACGCGGCGGCCGAGCGCGAGATAGAGCAGAAGGAAACGGAGCAGGTAGCCGAGGACAACGCGGACAACAAGGAAGGCGGCACCGGCACGCGTGCGAAGGGTGAAGAGGGTTCGATGGGGAACCCGAACTCGCGGGATGCGAACAAGCGCTACGGTGTTGCGGGTCCGAAGGACAATCCCGACGCGCACATCGCGCGTTCGGCGGCCCTGCGCGAGGCTGCGGAGTTCGGGATGATCGGTCTGCTCAACACTGGAGCGGGAGGCGATCCGAATGCGCCGACGGCGCCGTGGGGGCGGGACGACTCGCTGGGCACGGATCCGATCAGCGCGCGCGGCAACATGTGGGGAGACTCCATCGGCGACGCGTTTGGAGCGGGAGGCCTGGGTCTGTCGGGCATTGGTGAAGGTGGCGGTGGTCGAGGCGAGGGCATTGGTCTCGGCTCGATCGGGACGATTGGGCACGGCGCGGGCACGGGCACCGGGCAGGGATTCGGATCGGGGCATGGCCGTCTGGGCGGTTCGCACCGGACGAAGCCGCCGCAGGTCCGCATGGGAGCGACGACGGTCAACGGTCGACTTCCGCCTGAGGTCATCCAGCGAATCGTGCGTCAGAACTACGGCCGCTTCCGGCTCTGCTACGAGAACGGGCTGCGCAACAACCCGAATCTCCAGGGACGTGTCGCTGTTCGTTTCGTCATCGGTCGCGACGGCTCGGTGTCGAACGTTGCGAATGGCGGCTCCGATCTCCCGGATCCGAGCGTCGTTCAGTGCGTGGTTCGCGCGTACTACGGCTTGTCGTTCCCGCAGCCCGAAGGCGGCATCGTCACGGTCGTGTATCCCATCATGTTCTCGCCGGGTGGCTGAGTCGGCGCGTTGCGCCTGCTCACTTTCGGCATCCCTCCTCTCGGACAACCCCACACAATCAGGCTCCCGATCCGGCGTGATGGCGCTGGACTTTCAGGGGCTCGTCCGCTTAGACTTCCCGCGCTTCAACGCGTGTTCGTATCGTGTGCGAGGGTGCTCGCGCCCGTGCTTGCTTGGTTGTTCGGCGATGGACTGCTTGATGGGATGGCGCCGCGCGGATGGCTTGGACGCGATGGATCACGGGTTGGGATGGACGGCAATGCCCACCGGAACACGGGGGCTGAAAGGTGACTGGACAATGAAGCTGGGCACGTTGTGCGTCGGGTTTACGCTCGCCGCGGCGCTGAGCATCACCGGGTGCAGCCGCAGGGCCATCGAGGCGGTCAATCTCGCGAACGAGGCGGACCAGCAGAAGAAGGTGGATGTCGAGGGAGCGATCGCGAAGTACGAGCAGGCGGTCCAGCTGGATCCGACGAACCACCGCATCATGTTCAAGCTGGCGACGGCGTACAAGAAGAAGGAAGTCTGGGAGAAGGTTGCCTCGACGCTGGCGCGTGCGACGCAGGTTTCGCCGAAGTTCGCGACGTACTGGTACGAGCGCGGGTATGCGCTGGTTCAGGTAGCGGAGAAGGCGAAGTCGCGCAGCGCATGGGAGGAGGCGAAGGATCCGCTGCTCAAGTGCATCGAAGCCGATCCGAACTATGCAGAGTGCTACCACGAGCTCGGGACGGTGATGCTGTTCCTCGACAGCGAGCAGGACGCGCTCGACAACTTCACCAAGGCGGTCCAGCACCGGCCGTCGATCGGGTACTTCTATCCTCCGCTGGCCGACCTGTACCAGCGTCTCGACTATTGGGACCAGGCCGAGGGCGTGCTCAAGGGCGGCATCGACGTGGTGAAGGACGACGACAAGGCGAAGGTCGTCATGTATCAGATGCTCGCGCCGGTCTATCAGCAGAAGAACAACATGGACGCGATGATCCAGACGCTCGAGGCCGCCAACAAGCTGGGCGGCGCGGAGCACCCGGAGATCCTGTTCAACCTTGGGAGCAGCTACGCGAAGCTGAATCCGCCCAAGAAGACGCAGGCGCTGCAGATGCTGAAGAACTTCTTCGCGCGGGCCTGCAAGAGCGGCAAGTCGGAGAAGTACAAGGAGCAGTGCGAGCAGACGAACGCACTCATCGCGCAGTTGGGTGGGAACATCTAGGTGCCGACCACCTTGAAACCGTCCGCCAAGCGTCCGACCGGGCTCGCCCGACTGTCGGAAGTCGACCTATCGTCGCAGCCTGAATGACCGAGGGATCCATGGATCTGCAGCAGCGTCTGAAGCAGCTCGAGGAAGTACACGATTGGCAGGGGATGCTCGAGGAGCTGGAGCGAGCTCTGGCAAGTGAGACGCAAGCAGCGGGCAAGGCCCGTCTGCATCTGCGGATAGGCAAGCTCCTCGACGAAAAGCTGCTGCAGAGCGTGAAGGCGTTGAAGCACTTCCAGGACGCGTTCAAGGCGCAGCCCTCGCTGCTCGAAGCGCTGGAGCACGCGCGTCGTGTCTACTGGCAGCTGGGCAAGCTGAACATGGTTCAGAAGCTGCTCGACCTGGAGGTCAAGGCGGAGCCGGAGGGCGCTGCGGCGAGCGCGCGGCTGATGGAGTTGGGCGACGTTCTCATGGACGAGAACGACGTCGAGCGAGCGACGGCGACGTACGCGCGCGCGCTTGGAGCATCGAAGGGAGCGAACTCGGAGGCGAGCTCGTGTCTGGAGGACGCGCAGATCGAGACAGGTGGGTGGCAGGATCGCGTCGGGTTCCTGCTGCGTTCGGCGCATCAGGAGGGCGACGGCGCGCAGAGGTCGAGGCTGTTCCTGCGCGCGGCGCGCATTGCGCGTCGGTTCGCTCCCGAAGAGATGGAGGGAATGCTCGGGCAGGCGCTTGCCGCGGATCCGAACAACCTGCAGGCGGCCACGCTCTACGAGAACCTGCTCATCGAAGGCGGGCGCACGGACGACATCCTGGCGCTGCACAAGAAGCTCGTTGAGGACGCAGCGGTACCGGAGCACAAGGCGGAGCTCGCGTTCCGTTTTGCGGCACGCTGGGTGACGCGTCATCAGAACCTCGATGTCGGTGCGGAGCTGCTCGAGCAGTCGCTGCAGGCGGATCCGTCGAACGAGCCGGCGTTCATGCTCCTGCGGGAGATCTACGGAACGCGCGACGGCAACTGGGACAAGGTGGTGTCGATCGGCGAGGGGCTTCTGCAGCATGCGCCGGAGCGCGGCCTGCAGGCGTTCCTGCTGGCGCAGCTGGGAACGCTGACCTGGCAGAAGATGGGCAACATGCTGCGTGCGCGCAGCGCCTTCGAGCGTCTGGCGGGGATCGCTCCGGGTCACCCGGCCGTGGAAGCGTTCGAAGCGCAGATCGGGCAGAAGCTCTCCGCGGAGGCAGTGGAACCCGAGCCGTCGATCCCGGCTCCGGTCCACGCGCCGGCCTCGAAGGCTCCGGTTGTTTCGCCGAAGCAGGCGCCGGAGCCGGTGGTGGCCGAGCCTGAGGTAGTGGAAGCGGCGGCTCCGTCGGTCCGGGATGCAAGCTCGCCGGAGGTGGCGGTGGAGGCCGAGGTGAGCGTGGAAGCGGGAGGAGTGGATGAAGCGGACGACGACATCCGCATCATCGAGCTGCGCGAGCAGGCGCAGAAGCAGGAGGCTTCGAAGCGTTTCAACGAGTACGTGAAGACGATCGTGTCGTTGGCGGAGCTGGTGCCCGACGCTGCGGAGAAGATCGAGCTGAACCTCAAGGCGGCGGAGCTGTACGTCACGAAGTTCGCGAACCAGGCGGAAGCGATCAAGGCCTACGAGCGGGTGCTCGACGTGGAGCCGGACAACCAGCAGGCGGTGACGTTCCTGCTGCAGATGTACGAGAAGCGTCGCGACTGGGAGAACCTGATCCGGCTCCGCAGGATGGAGGCGGATCGGATGGACTCGCCGCGCGAGCGCAGCGCTGCGTACATCGCGATCGCGAAGCTTGCCACGGAGCGTCTGCGCAAGCCCGAGGCGTGCATTCCTCTGTGGGAAGAGGTTCTGAACTCGGATCCCGAGAGTGAAGAGGCATTGAGCGCGCTGGGAGCGCTGCACGAGCACGCGCGCAACTACGAGCAGTTGGCGGTGGTGCTGGAGCGTCAGGCGGAGTTCTCGACGGACGCGAAGAAGAAGGCCGCGATACTGACGAAGCTGGGGCAGCTCTACGGTGATCGGCTCCAGAACGACGAAGGGGCGGTGAACGCGTGGCGTCAGCTGCTGGCCTTGACGCCGGACGATCGGCGCGCGCAGGAGGCGTTGCGCAAGAAGTACCTTGCGCTGGGGCGCTGGGACGATCTCGAGGTGTTCTACGCCGAGTCAGGCAAGTGGGACGAGTTCATCCGGGTGTTGGAGGCGCAGGAGTCGAAGGAGGCGGATGCGCAGGCGAAGATCCGGTTGCTGATGAAGATTGCGCAGCTCTGGCGCGATCAGAAGAGCAAGCTGGACCGCGCGGCAGCGGCCTTCGAGAAGGTTCTGGCATTGGATGCCGAGCATCTCGCGGCCGCGGAGGCGTTGATCCCGATCTACCAGCAGACGGGCAACGCGAAGGGGTTGGCGGCGGCGATCGAGGTGAAGCTGGGGCACGAGGACGACGAGTTCAATCGGCTGGAGCTGCTGCGGGAGGTCGCGCAGCTGTACGAGCAGAAGGTCAAGGACCCGGACAAGGCGTTCGAGCGGTACCTGGCGGCCTTCGAGATTTCGCCTGGTGACGATGCGTGCCGCGAGGATGTCGAGCGAGCGGCGAAGGTGACGGGGCGATGGAAGGACGTCATCGGGTCCTATCGTCGCGCCGTGACGGCTGCGGAAGGCGAAGGGATGCTCGATCTAGCGATCGCGCTGCGTCTTCGTCTGGGTCGCGTGCTCGTGGAGGAAGCGCAGAACATCGACGAAGCTCTCGTGGAGTACCGAGCGGTCTACGAGGCCGACGGAGAGAACGCGGAAGCGATCGAGGCATTGGGTGCGCTGTACCGGAGCGTGCGGAGATTCGACGAGCTCCTTGGGATCTACGAGAAGAAGCGGGATCTGGCGCCCGACTTCGAGACGAAGCGGCTGCAGATGTACGCGATTGCGCAGCTGTTCGAGGAGGAGATGAAGCAGCCGGATCGCGCGATCGAGACGTATCGCGCGGTGCTGGACGAGGAGCCGACGGATCTGCGTTCGCTCAAGTCGCTCGACGCGCTGTACGGCCAGCTGCAGGACCATGCGAATCACGTGGAGATTCTGCGTCGGCTGATCGAGCTCGACGTGACGGAGCCGGAGCTGATCGATCTGAAGTACCGGCTTGGGTCGACGCTGGAGGAGCATCTGGCGGACGCCGCGGGGGCGTTGGAGAACTACAAGGAGATCCTGTTCCTCGATCAGGCGCACGAGGGAGCGCGAGCGGCGTTGGAGAAGATGTTGTCGAACCTCGACCTGATGGCCGAGGCGGCAGCGATCCTGGATCCCATCTACGAGGCGCGGGGGGACTGGGAGAAGCTGGTTGGGGTGCTGGAGGTGCTGGCGGCCGGGCAGGCGGACGGAGCGGCGCGGGTGGACATCCTGCGTCGGATTGCGCGGACGGCGGCGGGGCAGCTCAACGATCTGCCGCGGGCGCTGGATGCGCAGGCGCGGGCGTTGAAGGAGGATCCGGCGAACGCGGAGGCGCGTGGGGAGCTGGAGGCGTTGGCGGAGGAAGCGAACGCCTGGGATCAGCTGGAGAAGATCTTCAAGGAGATCGCCGAAGGGCTCAGCGATGTCGGCCTGGCGCGCGACTACTGGATGCGTCTGTCCGCGATCGAGGAGCGTCTCGGCAAGGTGGAGGAGGCGGCAGCGGGCTACGGCAAGGTGCTGACGCTGGATGCTACGGATGCCGAAGCACTTGCGGCGCTCGACGCGCTGTACCGACGAACGGAGCGCTGGAGTGATCTGATCACGGTGTATCGTCGTCGGATCGAGCTGGCGGACGACCTGGGGGATCGCGAGGGGTTGTACGCGCAGATGGCGCAGGTCTACGAGGAGAAGCTGAGCAAGCCGGAGGACGCGATTGCGGCGTACCGGGAGGTGTTGTCGCTCGACGAGACGAGCCAGGTGGCGCTGGTGGCGTTGGACGCGCTCTTCATGCGTCAGAGCATGTGGAACGATCTGGCGGACAACCTCGAGGCGCAGCTGCGTCTTGCGGAGAACGAGGACGCCGAGATCCGTCTGATGCTTCGTCTCGGAGCGTTGCGCGAGACGCAGATGGGACAGATCGAGCAGGCGATCGACATCTATCGCCAGGTGCTGGAGCGGGATCCGACGAACGAGTCGGCGTTGCGCGCGCTGGAGAAGCTGGGGACGCTGGCGGATCACGAGCTTGCGATCGCGGAGATCCTCGAGCCGTTGTATCGGCAGGCTGGGGACTTCAAGAAGCTGATTGGGGTTCACGACGTGCAGGTTCGCCGCAGCGACGATCCGCTGCGTCGAGTGGAGCTGCTGCATCAGATTGCGACCTTGTACGAGGACGCAGCAGGCGACTTGAATGCGGCGTTCGACACGTTGGCGCGCGCGCTGACGGAGGATCCCTCGCACGAGGAGACGCAGCAGGGGTTGGATCGGCTGTCACGAGCGACGGGGCGGCACGGGGATCTGGCGAAGGTGTTCGAGTCGCTTGCGGAGCGTCAGCAGGACGCGCAGCTGGCGAGCCAGCTGTACTCGATGAGCGCGAAGGTCTACGAGCAGGACCTGAACGACGTGGACAGCGCGGTTGGGCATTACCGGAAGGTGCTGAGCATCGATCCGATGAACCTGGCGGCGGCGGAGGCGTTGGAGGGGCTGTTCCGGGCGACGGAGCGGTTCGGGGATCTGTCGCAGGTATTGCAGCGCAAGGCAGAGATCCTCGAGGAGCCGGAGGACAAGAAGGGGGCGCTGTTCCAGGCGGCGTCCATCGAGGAGGACATGCTGGAGCGTCCGGAGGCGGCGATCCAGGTGTACCTGAAGGTGCTCGAGATCGACCCGGAGGATCTGAGCGCGACGGACGCGCTGATCAAGCAGTACCTGACGTTGAAGCGTTGGGAGGATCTGCTTGGGGCCTACACGAGGAAGGCCGATCTGGTGTTGGATCCGGAGGAGAGGAAGCTGATCTTCTTCCAGATGGGAGCGGTCTACGATCGGGAGATCGGGGACGTAGCGCGAGCGATCGACACGTACCAGAAGGTTCTCGAGCTGGATCCGGACGATCTGCAGGCGTTGGGGCGTCTGGATGCGTTGTACCAGTCGGCGAGCAACTGGCAGGATCTGCTGTCGGTTCTGCAGCACGAGTCCGAGCTCACGATGGAGCCGGCGGAAGCGATCTCGTACCAGTACCGGATCGCGGAGCTGTACGAGAAGCATCTGGGAGACGTGCCGCGGGCGGTGGAGCTGTATCGGGACATCCTGATGCAGCAGGCGGATCACGGTCCGACGCTGGAGGCGTTGGAGCGGTTGAAGGACGGCAACGACGAGCCGTTGGCGGCGTCGAGTGTGCTCGAGCCGTTCTATGACGCGGCGGGTTCGTGGGCGAAGCTGATCAGCGTGCTGGAGGTGCAGGTCCGGTTCCAGGACGACGTCTTCGAGCGCGTGGGGCTGCTGCACAGGATCGCGGCGCTGTACGAGGACAATCTGCAGAATCACCATGCGGCGTTCGACACGTATGCGCGGGCGTTGACGTTGGACAATGCGAACCAGGACACGCTGGGGGCATTGGAGCGACTGGGCAGCGTGACGGATCGGTGGCGTCAGGTAGCGGAGCTATACGACGTCGAGGTCGGGAAGCTGGACGACAACCCGGACTGGCTGACGGAGCTGGGGCTGAGGACGGCGGCGATCTACGAGACGCAGCTGGAGGATGTGGACAACGCGGTGGCGCGGTACCGGAAGGTATTGGCTGTAGCGGCGGACAACCAGAAGGCGTTGAGCTCGTTGGATCGGCTGTTCCACCAGACGGAGCGTTGGGGAGACCTGGCGCAGGTGCTGGTACGGGAGGCGGAGATCTCGGTCAGTGGCGACGAGATGCTGGAGTTCAAGTACCGGCTGGGGCAGGTGAACCAGCTGCGGCTGAACGATCTGGACGCGGCGGTGGATGCGTATCGGGAGGTATTGAACGCGGCACCGGAGCACGAGGCGACGATCGAAGCGTTGGAGGGGCTGTTCACCTCTGGGGTGAAGCAGGGAGAGATCGCGGAGATTCTCGAGCCGCTGTACGAAGGCAAGAGCGAGTGGGAGAAGCTTGCGAACGTATACGAGGCGCAGCTTGCGAGCCTGAAGGCAGGCGACGAGCGGCTGGCGATGTACTACCGCATCGCGGAGCTGTGCGAGGACAAGCTGCTGGATCCCGACAAGGCGATGGACGTGTACGTCCGTTCGATCAAGGAGTTCCCGCTCGACGAGAAGACGGGCGAGGAGATCGAGCGTCTTGCGAACTCGGTCGACGGCGGATGGGACAAGCTGGGCAACGCGTACGCGGACGTGCTCGATGTGCAGAGCGATCCGGTGGTTCAGAAGACGGTTGGCAAGCGTCATGCCCGGGTGTTCGAGGTAGAGCTGCAGCAGATTGACAACGCGATCGCGACGTATCGGTACGTGCTCGGGGTGGACCCGCAGGACGAGGATGCGCTGTCGAATCTGGATCGGATTTACGAGGGACTGGAGCAGTGGCCGGAGCTGGCGCAGGTGTTGGAGCAGCGGGTCCGGGCGACGCAGGACACGACGGAGCTGATCGAGCTCTACACGCGGCTTGGGCAGACGTACGAGGATCGGCTGAACCAGGTCGACGATGCGATTCGGGCGTACCGAGTGATTTTCGACACGCTGGAGCCGACGCACGAGACAGCGATCGCGGCGTTGGGGCGTCTGTACGAGCTGAAGGGCGCCTGGGTGGAGCTGAACGCGGTGCACGAGAGGGATCTGGGCAACGCGATTGGCGACGCGCAGGAGGCGGAGATCCGCGCGAAGATGGCGCATCTGGCGGCAGAGCGCTTGAACGATCCGCTTCGGGCGATCGAGACATGGAAGCGGGTGTTGGAGCTGCGGGGAGAGGATTCGGAGGCGCTGGGAGCGCTGGCGAATCTGTACGAGTCGCAGCGGATGTGGGCGGAGCTGTGCGATGTGCTCGAGCGTCAGTTCGACATAGCGTCGGAGGACGACGAGCGGGTCGAGACGCGGCTTCGTCGGGCGCGGGTTTTCCTGGAGCGGCTGAATCGAGACGAGGAAGCGCTCGAGGACTTCACGCGGGTACTGGAGATCGACTACGGGAACGTGGACGCTCTTCGGGCGATTGCGAACATCTGGCGCACGCGAGGCGACGCGAACGAGTTGGTGGCCTCGCTGCACAACATGGTGGATCGAGCGGGGCCGGCGCTCGACCCGTCGGAGCTGAAGGCGGTCTTCCGCGAGCTCGGGATCACATACGGCAACGTGTTGCAGCAGCCGTTTGACGCAGCGGATGCGTGGACGAAGCTGCTGGACGTGGATCCGGGTGACTTCGAGGCGTTGGACGCGCTCGAGGCGAACTACCGGACGGACGAGCGGTGGACGGACGTGATCGGCGTGAAGATGCGTCGAGCGGACGCCCTGGAGGAGCCGTCGGAGAAGATCCGCGAGCTGTTCGAGGTAACGGAGCTCTGGGAGCAGATCCAGGAGAAGGACTCTGGCAAGGAGGCCTTCGAGCGGGTGCTGGGGATCGAGGCGACGAACGAGCGAGCGTTCCGGGCGCTGGAGTTGCTGCACACGGAGGCAGGGCGCTGGGAGCCGTTGATCGAGCTGTATCTGAACTGGCTCGACACGCGTGAGACGGCGGCGGAGCAGACGGACATCCTGCGGAAGATCGCGCGGGTATTCGAGGAGCACGTCGACGACAAGAACCAGGCGTTCGAGGCGTTGGTGAAGGCGCTGGAGGTGGACTACGCGGACAACGAGACGTCGCGCTACCTCGAGAAGATGGCGCAGGCGACGAATCGCTGGAGCGAGCTGATCCAGACGGCGAACGGGTGGCTGCAAGCGGAGAAGGAGCCTGCGAAGATCATCCAGCTCTGTCTGCGGCTGGCGAAGTGGTACGGCGAGGATCTCGGGCACACGCAGTATGCGCAGCCGTACTTCCAGAAGGTGATGCAGCTCGATCCCACGAACGTGGCGGTGCTGCGTCAGATGGCGAGCCTGTATCGCAAGAACACTCAGTGGCAGGAGCTGGGGCGGACGCTGACGGAGGCGTTGAAGCACGCGACGAACGAGGCGGACCGCAAGGAGATCCAGACGGAGCTTGGGGAGCTGCTCGAGAAGCAGATGAGCGACGTCGAGAAGGGCGTAGTGTTCTACAAGAACGCGCTCGAGGTGGATCCCTACTTCCTGCCGGCGCTGGAGGCGCTGGAGCGGATCTACGCAGGGCGCGAGCAGTATCGCGAGCTGGTGGAGATCCTGGGCAAGAAGGTGGTGGCCCAGAAGGACGAGCCGGAGCTGGTAGCCGGGACTCGGGTACGGATGGGCGGGTTGTACGAGACGACGCTAGGCGAGCCGGAGAAGGCGGCGCAGGCGTACAGCGAGGCGCTGGAGGTGGATCCGGCGAACCTGCTGGCGATGCGCGGGTTGGAGCGGATCCACGGCGGCATGCAGAACTGGCCGGCGCTGGTGAAGGTTCTCGAGCAGCAGCTCGACGTAGTGCAGACGGAGCGCGAGCGGATCGAGATCCTGCTGAAGCTGGCGGGGCTGTTCGAGGAGCAGTTCCTCAAGCCGGACGAGGCGGCGTCGAGGCTCGAGCAGGTACTCGAGATCGATCCGACGCAGGAGCTGGCGCTGGTGGCGCTGGAGCGCTGCTACCGCAAGCTGCGTCAGTGGCTGGATCTGGTGAACGCGTACGAGCGTCACATCAACGCCACGATCGATCGTGGGACGAAGATCGAGCTCTGGGGACACATCGCGCAGGTGTACGCGATCGAGGTGGAGGATGTGGACCGGGCGATCGACGCGTACCGGAACATCGTGGATCTGGACGAGTCGAACGTTGGGGCGTTGGATTCCCTTGCGAAGCTGTACGAGAAGCAGGGGAGTGCATCGGACGCGATCGAGTACATGACGCGGGTAGCGGAGCTGACGGCGGACGGCGCGCAGCGGGTAGAGATGTACTACCGCATCGGCAAGGCGCTGGACGGGCAGCTTGGGGATCGGGTGGCAGCGCAGGAGAAGTACGAGATGGCGCTGGATCTGGATCCGGCGCACCTGCCGTCGCTTGGAGCGCTGCGAGAGATCGCGATCGACGCGAGCGAGTGGGATCAGGCGGCGCGGTATTTGGATCAGGAGCAGATGAACACGCCGGCGCCGAGGCAGCGTTCGAAGCTGCTGGTGGAGCTGGGGCGTCTGCGTCAGGAGAAGCTGGAGGAGTACGATCTTGCGGTGCAGGCGTACGAGTTCGCGCTGCAGGCGGATCCGGAGAACGAAGACGCGGCGAAGCCGTTGCTGGAGGAGCACGTAGCGCAGCAGCGATGGAAGGAAGCGGAGCCGCTGGCGGACATGCTGCTGAAGAAGGCAGCGAAGCTGGAGCGAGCGGAGCAGCACCACCTGTACAAGCAGCAGGGCAAGATAGCGGCGGCGCTGGGGAACGACGAGAAGGCGCTGAAGGCCTACAAGGAGGCGCTGCATCTGGATCTGACGGATCAGGAATCGATCCGAGGGATCGCGGAGGTGAGCTTCCGGCTGGGAGACTGGGCGAACGCGCTGACGAACTACCAGAAGGTGCTGACGGCGCTGGAGGAGGATCAGCGGGAAGAGCGGGCGACGGTGTACCACAAGCTTGGGTGCATCAAGCGCGCGCAGGGGCAGGTGAAGCAGGGGATCAACAACTTCGAGAAGGCGTTGGCGATCGACGATGCGCATCGGCCGACGCTGGAAGCGATGGTGGAGATCTACGCCGAGCTGAAGGACTGGAAGCAGGTCTGCGCGTACAAGCGACAGATACTCGACAACGTGATGGACGGCGAAGAGCGGTTCAGCATGTTGAACGACATCGGCGACATCTGGTCGGAGAAGGAGAAGAACGTCGGGAAGGCGATTGAGACGCTGGAGGAGGCGCTCGATCTGAAGCCGGACAACCACGTGCTGCTGCACAAGCTGTTGCAGCTGTACCAGGCGGCGAAGAACTTCGAGCGGATGATCGAGACGATCCAGAGGATTGCGGATCTGGAGCCGAACCCGGAGCGCAAGGCGCGCTATCTGTACACGATGGCGCAGCTGCATCGCGATCGGCAGGAGCTGGATCGGGCGGTGGAGCTGTTCAACGAGGCGCTGGACTTGAATCCGGACTTCCTCGAGGCGTTCGAGCGCATCAACAAGATCCTGACGGGACAGAAGGACTGGAAGCAGCTCGAGCGGTCGTTCCGCAAGATGATCCACCGCGTTGCGGGCAAGGGGAAGTCGGATCTGGAGTACAACCTCTGGCACAACCTCGGGATCATCTATCGCGATCGGCTGAAGGAGCCCGATGCGGCGATCGAGTCCTTCAAGATGGCGTCGCGGCTGAAGCCCGACGAGGTGATGGAGCGCCAGATCCTTGCCGAGCTGTACGAGACCGCGAACCAGCTCGACCTGGCCATCGAGGAGCAGCAGGAGATCCTGCGTCGCGATCCGACCCAGGTAGCTCCGTACCGAGCGTTGTACACGCTGTTCTACAACAAGCAGGCGTTCGACGAGGCCTGGTGCATGTGCGCGGCGTTGGCCTTCCTGCGCCGGGCGGACGAGGATCAGCAGAAGTACTTCGAGGACTACCGGCCGAAGGGAATCCCCGCAGCGCGGAATCGTCTCGACAACGAGATGTGGGTCAAGCACCTGTTCCACCGCGACGAGGACATCTACGTCGGCAAGATCTTCGAGATGCTGACGGGAGCGGCGTTGCAGGCGAAGATCCAGAAGCTTGCGGCCGCCAAGCAGCTGCCTGTGCTGGACAAGCGGTACAAGCAGGAGCCGCACAGCACGACGGTGACGTTCGCGAAGACGTTCTTCCACGTGGCGAAGGTGGAAGGGGTGGCGCCGCCCGAGCTGTACGTGCGCAACGACATCCAGGGCGGGCTGATCGCCGCGCCTGCGATACCGTATGCGTCGGTCGCGGGGCAGAGCGTTCTGTCGGGCTTCACGCCGCACGAGCTGGCGTTCATCGTGGGCAAGCACCTCGCGATGTACCGCGGCGAGCACTACATCCGGAACCTGTTCCCCACGACGTCGGAGCTGACGCAGCTGTTCTTCGCGGGGCTGAGGATGGTGGTGGCCGATGCCCCCGTTCCGCCGGAGGCCGCGGCGAGCATCGACACGACCGCGAAGGCCCTTGCACCCTTGATGCAGCCGACCGCGCAGGAAGGCCTGCGACACGTCGCTCGGAAGTTCATGGAGACCAAGGGAGCGATCAACATCAAGCGCTGGGTGCAGGCGACGGAGCTGAGCGGCTGCCGAGCCGGGTTCCTGATGTGCGGAGACCTGGAGATTGCCAAGAAGGTGCTGCTGATGGAGCCGCAGCTTCCGGGTGACATCAGCCCGCAGGAGAAGCTGACGGAGCTCATCGTGTTCTCGGTGTCTCCGGACTACTTCGCGCTTCGCAAGGCGCTCGGCTTCGCGATCGCCTGATCGCGTTGCTGGCGCGATCGATGCCCGGCTCCAGTCTCTGGGGTCGGGCATCGTCGCATCACGCGTCATGGAATTGCCGACTGCGTTTTGAAGCGCCCGGCGTGTCGGGCGTTGAGAGCCGCGCAGCGTGCGCGCGGGGCGAACGAACGGATCGGTGCCCCGTTGGGCATACGTCGATGCTGGTCGAGGGGGTCTGGGAGAGGGCTGTTGAGGGGGAGGTCAGCGCGACGGGTCGAAGACGCCACGCAAGCCGAGAGAGAAGAAGGAGTGGAGGGCCGAGTCGGAGGCATGCTCGCTGGCGGCGGGGCGCCAGGTGTAGGAGCCGAGATCGAAGGAGCAGAAGGGGCCGAAGCCGAAGGAGCGCGAGGCGTACCAGTCTCCGCCGACGGCGAGGTGGAGCCAGTCGATGCCCGAGTAGGTGGCGTCACCGGAGGCGCCTGCGGCAGAGGAGGACACGGTGGTCGAGCGATAGCCGATTCCGATCTGGAGCCAGGGATCGAACGATGCACCGTTGACGAGGTGATAGCCGGCACCGAGGCCGAAGGCGGTGGAGCGACCGGAGCAATCGGCGCCTGAGGGGCACGCGTCGCCCTGACCGAGGAGTCCCAAGTCGAGTCGAAGGTGGAGATCGACGTGGCGGCTGACGCCGTAGCCGAGGTCGAGGCCGAAGCCGACGCCGGAGGCGAGGGGACCGGATTGATCGGTTGAGGAGTCGAGGCTGCCGAGGGGAAGGAGCCAGGCTGCACGCGGAGCGATGAGGAAGTGGCCGGAGAGATCGTCCGGGGGTTGCGACACACGGACGGGTGCAGGAGGGGGGGAATCGTCGGTGACCTCGCGAGGGGACGTGGAAGCTTCGGGGTCCTGAGCGGAGGCAGGCAGCGCGAGGGAGGTGCTCAGCGCGACGGCGAGGGAAGCGATGGGGAGTCGATGAGAGCGGGTCATGGGGAGAAGGGTGTTGTGGAACGAAGGGGGTCAGGAGCGAGCCAGGTGCGGACGGGGCAACGACGAGAGAAAGGTCCGCGGGGGAGACGTGTAGGACGAGAGGAGGTTGGAAAGCAACGGGGATGGGGTTAGAAGGCCCAGCCTGCGCCGGCCATGAGGGCGTATCCATCCGCCTCGGAGCGGACGTAGTACCTGGGCTCGAGCATTGCGTGGAAGGCGCCGAAGCGCACGGCCATGGTCAAGCCGGGGACGATTGCGAAGCGGAAGTCCTGGTTGGAGCGTTCGGCGTTACGGGCGAGGTCGCAGAGGCTTTGGCCAGAGGGGCCGTAGGATCCCTCGGCGATGCTGCAATCGACGTCGCGTCGAACCCAAGCGCCGCCGAGACCGACATGGGGGCGGACGAACGCGTGGGGAAGGAACAGCTCGTAGCCGAGGTCGACGGTAGCCGAGGAGACGCGAGCGGAGTAACCGAAGTTGCCGACGGAGTCGTAGAGGTACTCGCTGGAGGAGCCGAAGAAGTGGTCGTAGCGCAGGCCGATCGACGCGCCGAAGCCGAAGCGGTAGGAGAGACGAAGGGAGGCCGCGGGGCCGAAGGCGTTGATGGTTTCGCGCGTGGAGAGGGCGACTCTACCCAATCCGGCTCCGCCGAGGAGCTCGAGGCGCAGAGGGCGAGATCGATGGGGCTGGGGCGGATCGACGTCGAGAGACGGCGAAGGGGCGGCGGTCGGTTGAGCGGAAGCGACGGTGGCGGGAGCGAGCACGATGGTCGCAAGGAGCCAAGCAGCGAGTGATCGCGGGAGAAGGCGCATCCGTCGTGACCTCGAGGGGACAGGCTACAGCGGCTTGGAGGGCGATGGAACAGGAAGAGGAGAGGTTCGGGATGGGAGGGGGAGCGGGGCGAGCGAACCGGGGCGAGGAGCGGAGGGGGCGGGAGGCTGCGGGACAATGGAGGCGAGCGCATGCACGTGGCGATGGTGACAGCGAAGCTGCCGAGTCCGCAGGAGACGACGGGGCGGGTACGGCTATCGAGGTTGGCGAGGGCGCTCTCGCGGTACGGGACGGTGCATCTGTTTGCTGCGCTCCGGCCGGAGGACATGGCGGCGGAGGGGCGGCGAGCCGGCGAGGGTTTGGAGCCGTTTTCGCGTGTGGTGACGCACGCGATGCAGGAGCGACCGTTGGGGCGCTGGTCGATGACGCCGGAGGAGTACCGGATGTTTCCCGACGCATTGGTGCGTGCGGTAGCGGCGGGGAACGAGGTGCATCCGTTCGACGCGGTGGTGCTGGGGAGCGTGGCTGCGGGGCGTGCGGTCGAGGGGATCCAGCGAGCGGCAGTGGTGTTGGACGTGCCGCGAGTGGACTCGGTGGCACGGGAATGGGGGTTGAGGGGGAGCGGGGCGAGGACGGCAGCGCGGCTGTTGAGCCTGCGTGGTTGGAGGAAGGTGGAGGCGTGGCACTTCCAGCATGCGGATGCGATCACGGCGGCGCGCGCGTCGGACATCCCGAGAGTGCGCGCGTATCGGCCGGATGGGTGCGTGTACGTGCCCAACGGCATCGACGCCGCGGAGTGTGCGTATCGGGCGCCGTCGCAACGAAGCGGCAACAGCGTGCTGTTTGCGGGGCCCTTGTGGTACGAGCCGAACGTGATGTCGGCGACGATCCTCGCGCGGCAAGTGATGCCGGAGGTACGTCGACGAGTGCCGGATGCGACGTTGACGATCGCGGGGAGGAGCCCTGTTGCCCAGGTGTGGGAGCTCGCATCGGAGCACGTGCGGGTGATAGGAACCAGGTCGGGAGTGACAACCGCGGTGGCGGAGTACGCGGTATTTGCGGTGCCGGCGGTGGAGGGGAGAGTGCCGGAGACGAGGATGCTGGACGCATTCGCGTCGGGCTGTCCGGTGGTGACCTCGGCAGATGCGTTGCCGGATCCGGCAGCGATCGTGGATCGGCACTACGTGGGAGCGCACGCGCCGCTGCAGATGGCGCAGGCCATCGTGCGGGTGTTGGAGGGGCGCGGGGACTTCGACGGGATGGGGCGGAGAGCGAGCGCTCTGGCGCTCAGCTATGACTGGGAGGTAGTGGGAGAGACGTTTGCGCGCGTCGTGCTCGCGGCAGCCGAGCGGCGTCGTGCGTAGGCGCTAGCCGTTCGCGTCCATGTCGAAGGGGGAAGCCGGATCGATCTCGTGGCGGATCTCGTCGACGGGCTGAGCGCGATGCGGGCCCATGAAGAGGCGATTGGGGAGGTTGATGACGAGCCCGTCCTTGCCGCCGACGTTGCGGTAGCCGTGGACGACGCCGGCGGGGACGATGACGGCGGTGGGGTCATCTTCGCCGACGACCATGCGCAGGCGGTGTCCGAAGGTCGGAGAGGTTGGGCGGTTGTCCCAGAGGACGAGGAGGAAGTTGGACGGGCCGAAGAAGCAGAACCAGTCGGCCTGGTCGGCGTGCTCGTGGGGACCGCGCGTGACGCCGGGGCGAGTGAGCGAGGCGTAGCACATGGCAGGGAGGAGGGGCTCGGCGACCTCGTCGTCGCGGAACAGCTCTGCGAGCCAACCGCGCTCGTCGACGAACTTCCTGAGCTTGCGGACTTCGACGCCTTCGATGGGGCCTTTGGAGAAGGAGCGGGGCACGGTGACCTCCGTCAGTCGCTGGAGAGCTCGACGACGCAATCGTCGCCGACCATGAGGGAGAGGGCGCCGTGGCGAGAGGCGCCGGGTTTGACGGCCACGCGCTTGCCGATGAGGGAATCCTCGAGGCGAGCGATGTCCACGATGGAGCTATCCTGCATGATGACGGAGTGCTCGACGGTGGAGCGGGAGATGGAGACGCGGTCGCCGATAGCCGTGAAGGGGCCGATTCTGGAGTGGGACACGACGGCGCCATCGCCGATGACGACGGGGCCACGGATGATGGAGCGCTCGACGCGTGCGCCCTTGCCGATTTTGACGCGGCCGGAGATTCTGCTGGCCTGATCGACATCGCCTTCCTGAGCGGACTCGAGCCAATCGTCGAGAACGGTGTCATTGGCGAGGAGCAGGTCGTCCTTCTTGCCGGTGTCGAGCCACCAGGAGGTGACGCGACCGAAGTCGACGCGGCCACCGAGTTCGATGACCTTGCTGATGGCATCGGTGATCTCGAGCTCGCCGCGAGGGGAGGGTTGGATCTTGGCGATGGCGTCGAAGATGATGGGGCGGAAGAGGTAGATGCCGACGAGGGCGAGGTTGGAGCGAGGCTCTTTGGGTTTCTCGACGAGGCGTACGACGTGACCGTTGGCGTCGACTTCGGCGACGCCGAAGGAGGAGGGGTTGGGGACCTCCTTGAGGAGGACGGCAGCGGCGACGTCGGGGTTGGAGCGGAAGGTGGAGACCGCGTCGCGGATCGGCATGCCGATGAGGTTGTCGCCGAGGTACATGCAGAACTCGGAGCCGCGGAGGAAGGGTTCGGCGGTGGCGACAGCGTGAGCGAGGCCGGCGGGGCGGTCCTGGGGGATATAGGAGAGGTTGGCGCCGAAGCGTGAGCCATCGCCGAGGGCGGCTTTGATCTCGGCGCCGGTTTCGGGAGCGATGATGACGCCGATGTCGGTGATGCCTGCGCCGACGAGGTTGTCGACGACGTAGAAGAGGATGGGGCGATTGGCGACGGGGACGAGCTGTTTCGCGCCGGTATAGGTGAGAGGGCGGAGGCGAGTTCCGGAGCCTCCGGCGAGGATGAGACCCTTCATGACGACGCTCCTGCGAGGCCGAGGCGCTCGCGGCGATAGACGCCCTGGTGGATCCGTTCGCACCAGGATCGGTTCTCGAGGTACCAGGAGACGGTAGCGCGGATGCCGGAGTCGAAGCGGGTGGTGGGACTCCATCCGAGCTGCGAGGAGATCTTCTCGGGGTCGATGGCGTAGCGACGATCGTGGCCCGGGCGATCGGCGACGTGCGTGATGAGAGTTCGATAGGAGGTCAGTCCGCGCTCGTGGAGCGCGGGAACGGACGAGGGGGGACGGAGCTCGTCGAGGACGTCGCAGATGGATTCGACGATCTGCAGGGTGGTTCGTTCGTTGTGGCCGCCGATGTTGTAGGTCTCACCGGGGAGCCCCTGTCGTGCGACCAGGAGCAGAGCGTCGCAGTGGTCCTGCACGAAGAGCCAGTCGCGGACGTTCTTGCCGTCGCCGTAGACGGGGAGCGGTTTGCCCTCGAGCGCGTTGAGCGTGACGAGGGGGATGAGCTTCTCGGGGAACTGGTAGGGGCCGTAGTTGTTGGAGCAGTTCGTGGTGACGGAGGGGAGGCCGAAGGTATGGAACCAGGCCCGGGCGAGGTGGTCGGCGCCGGCCTTGCTCGCCGCGTAGGGGGAGTTGGGCGCGTACTTCGTCTGCTCGGTGAAGAACCCTTCGGGACCCAGGGAGCCGTACACCTCGTCGGTGGAGACGTGGATGAACCTGAAGCGTTCGCGTTCCTCGCCTTGGAGAGCGGACCAGAAGTGGCGCGCGGCATCGAGCATCTCGAAGGTGCCGACGACATTGGTGCGAACGAACTCGCCGGGGCCGTCGATGGATCGATCGACGTGGGACTCGGCGGCGAGGTTGAAGACGAAGCGAGGCTTGTGGGTGAGCAGGAGCGAGCGGACGAGGTCGCGGTCGCAGATGTCGCCATGGACGAAGGTGAAGCGGGGGTCATTGGCGACGGGGGCGAGGTTGTCGAGGTTGCCGGCGTAGGTGAGCCGGTCGAGGACGACGACGCGGGTGTCTTGGGAGCGGAGGATAGTGTGGACGAGGTTGGAGCCGATGAAGCCGGCGCCGCCGGTCACGAGATGGCAGATGGGCATTCGGGACTCCCGTTCCGGGCAAGGTTCCCGGGGAAAGGGGCGGCGAGAGGATAGCCCGAGGGCGCAGGGAGTGCCGGAGAAATCGTGGGCTGAGCCGTGTGGATCGGAGGATGGGAACGTGGAGCGAGGCGCTTGAACCCTGTGGGAGAAGACTGCTATGCGTGCGGCACTGGAGGCACGAAGGCAGTGAGCATGAAGGTCCTGGTAACGGGTGGGGCTGGGTACATCGGTTCGACGCTGGTTCCGATCCTGCTCGAGGCAGGGCACTCGGTGGTGGTGGTGGATCGGTTCTACTTCGGCAAGGAGACGCTGGGGGCAGCGTCAGACAAGTTCGGCGCGAAGCTGACGATGGTACAGGCCGACGTCCGGAGCCTGGACGAGTCGATCATGGCGGGCGTGGATGCGGTGGTGGATCTCGCGGGCATCTCGAACGATCCATCGTGCGAGCTGGATCCGGAGCTGACGAAGTCGATCAACCTGCGCGGCAACCAGTCGACGATGCAGTTGGCGCAGCGAGCGGGGGTGAAGCGCTACGTGTACGCGAGCTCCTGCAGCGTGTATGGGCGCGGTGAGACGACGGGGCTGACGGAGAAGTCGAACCTTCATCCGGTATCTCTGTACGCGCGGTGCAAGGCGGACTGCGAGACGGCGCTGTTCGCGCTGCAGGGGCGCGGGATGTGCGTCACGGCGCTGCGGTTCGCGACGGTGTTCGGTCTGTCACCACGGATGCGCTTCGATCTTGCGGTCAACGTGATGACGAAGAACGCGTACACGCAGGGCAAGATCACGGTGGACGGCGGCGGCAAGCAGTGGCGACCTTTCGTGCACGTCGCGGACGTGGGGGAGACGATCCGGGACATCCTTGGGCAACCTGTCGAATCGGTGGACGGGCAGGTGTTCAACGTGGGGCACGAGGCGAACAACGTTCGGGTGCTGAACCTTGCGTACCGGGTTCGCGACGCGCTGCCGACGACGCAGATCGTCATGGCTCCGACGGATCCCGACCTGCGGGACTACAACGTCGAGTTCGACAAGCTGCACGAGCTGATGCCCGATCGACTGTTCCGGACCATCGACTACGGCATCCAGGAGGTCCTCGGCGCGCTCAAGAGCGGCGAGATCGATCCCGATGATCGGCGTTGGTACACGATGCGTCACTATGTGTTCCTGAGCGAGGTCGAGAGGACCTATCGGCAGGTGGCGCTCGACGGTCGCGTGCTGGCGTGAGCGAGGCGCTTCGATTCACGTTCGTGGTCTCCCGGTACGGAGAGACCATCCTTGGTGGAGCGGAAGCGCACTGTCGCGAGGTGGCGGAGCGGCTCGCCGCGCGCGGGCATGACGTGCGCGTGCTCACGACGTGTTCTCGCAGCTACCGGACGTGGTCGAACGAGTTGCCAGCTGGGGCATCCGAGCTGCATGGCGTGAGGGTCGAGCGCCATCCGGTGCGATTGGGGCGCGTGCGACCGCTGGACGAGATCACCAAGCGGGTTGCGAGCCGGCTGCGGGGGTCGCGAAGGCTGGGGCAGCTCTGGGCATGGATGCAGGGGCCGTACGCTCCCGGGCTGCTGCAGCGCGTCCGCGAGGAGGGTCGCGACCGCGACGCGGTGGTGTTCTTCTCGCTGCTACTGCTGCAGACCTTCTTGGGGTTGAAGCAGGCGAGGGAGCGAAGCGTGCTGGTGCCTCTGGTGCACGACGAGCCGCCGACGTACACGCGGGTGGCGCGTGAAGCGCTCTCGCAGCCTCGGGCGATCATCGCGAACACCGAGGAGGAGCTCGAGCGGATCCGCTCGATCGTGGCGGGGCCGATGCCGCCGGCAGCGATCGTCGCGCTCGGGCTCGACTCCCCTGCCCCACGCGATCCGTCGTGGGAGCCTCCAACGCGGGCGCCGTACCTGCTCGTGATCGGGCGCCTGGCCAAGAGCCGTCCGATGCTGCGGGTGTGGCATGCCCTGCAGTCGATGGGCGGTCTGCCGCCGCTGGAGCTTGCCCATGGCGAGCGGGTGCCATGGAGCGAGGTGCGGCTGGTGACGGTCGGCGAGCGTTCGAAGATCTACGAGGGCGTTCGCAACGTCATCCAGCTCGACTTCGTGGACGAGTCGCTGCGATCGCAGCTGCTGTGGAACAGCACGGCGCTGGTGAATCCCTCCAGGTACGAGAGCCTGTCGCTGGTGCTGCTGGAGGCGTGGCAGTGCTCTGTGCCCGTGGCGGTGAACGCGCGATGCGACGTGACGGTGGGGCAGTGCCGCCGATCCGGGGGCGGAGTCGTGTTGGACTTCGATCGCCCCGAGGAGGGAGCTCGCCAGATCGCGGTGGGGTTGCGCGCATCGGAGGAGCGGAAGCGCATGGCGGAGGGGGGCAGGCGGTACACGGAGCAGCGGTATCGCTGGGATCGGGTTCTGGATGCGTACGAGGTGGTTGCCCGATCGCTCCGCGAGGGTGTCGAGCTGGAGTCGTCGTTGCGAGGCTGGGAGTCCGGGGCGCGCTAGAGCCGCGAGGGTGCAGCCGCATTGCCGCGTGGTCATTGCAGCGGCGCAGCCGTGACGTCATCGATCGGGAGAGGCAGCGTCACCGGGTCAGGGGGATGCGGGGGACGTGCGCTTGGGCTTGAAGGCCTGGATGGTGTCGCGGATCGAGGTGGGATCGAGGGCAGCCTGCGCGAGGATCTGGACGACGAAGAGGAGAGCGACGGCGAGAGAGAGCATCAGGGGAGACCAGGCCCAGGAGCGAGTCCAGAACCAGCCCAAGAGGAACACGAGGACGGCGCCGACGACGGGAGGGGCCATGGGGGCGAGGAAGCGCAAGCCGGGGAAGGCCTTGCGTGCGACCCAGACGACGGCGAGGTTGCCGACGAGGATGTGCACGCAGTTGCCGAGAACGAAGCCCTTGGTTCCCCAGAGATGGGTGGCGACGGGGACGATGGACCAGTTGAGAACGGTCCAGCCGATGGCCAGCCTCGCGATGATCCCTGGGCGGCCGATGGCGTCGAGAGCGGCACCGATGACAGGGGAGAGGAAGCCGACGCCGAGGACGAGGGAGTAGGCGTAGAGGGCGAAGAGGCCGGGGATCCACTTGGGAGTGAAGACGACGGTGGTGATGTTGGGGCCCATGGACAGGAAGAGGCCGATGCAGAAGAAGGTGCCCAGGGCGCAGACCTGAAGGGAGCGTTCGATGCTGCGGGCGAGCTGGCGCGGGTCATCCTGGAAGCGCGCGAACAGGGGGAAGCTCACGCGCGACATGACCTCGACGAGCTTGAGCGGGAAGTAAGCGGTCTGCTGGCCCCAGTTGATGAAGCCGAGGGGGGAAGGACCGAGGGCGGCGCCGGCGTACAGAGGCGCGACGGCCCCGTTGGCGAAGCCGATCAGACCTTTGACCTGGTAGGGGATTCCGAAGGCGATCAACGGGCGGAGCAGGGACCAGTCCAGAGCGAGACGCGGCCGCCAGGGCTTGAGCAGGAAGCAGCCGGCGGCGCCGATGAAGGCTTGCAGGACCATGGCCCAGGCCCAGGACCAGATCCCGGCGCCGCGCAGCGCGAGGACGCAGGCGACGACGTAGAACGCGAGGGTCTGGAGCACCTCGATGATGGCGATGGCGCCGAAGGAGATGCTGCGCTCGAGGAGGATGGACGGGACGATCCTGGCAGCGGTCAGCAGGAAGGCGATCGACATGGCGCGAAGGAGCCATGGGGAGGCGGGAGGCAGAGCTTTCCAGATGAGCGTGGTGACGGGAGCGACGGACCAGATGACGACGACGACGACGAGGGCGAGGAGGATCTGGAGCCAGAAGACGCTTGCCAACTCGCGTTCGGAGGGCGGCTCCTTGCGTCGGATCAGCGCCCCGCCGATGCCTGCGTCGCCGAAGAACTGGAAGAAGGTCAGCGCGAACTGGAGGATCGCGTACACGCCGAAGTCGGCGGGGTCCAGGACGCGAGCGAGGATGACGGTGCCGCCGAGGATGCACAGCTGGGAGGCTGCGGTGCGCAGGATGAGGAAGATGACGCCCAGGGCGGCTCTTCGCTTGGCTGTCAGAGCGTCCATGGGGAGTCCTCGGGGCAGCGGGCGCGGGAGCGGTCAGCGGCGGAACGGTGGCGCATCGGTTTGGGGCAGGGAGATCCATGCGCGCTCGACCGAGCGGCGACGCTCCCTGCTATCCGAGGAGGAGGCTCGTCGCTCGAGCAGGGAGCCCGGGACGAGACGGACAGCCGAGAGGGAAGCGGAGGAGC
>JAKLDZ010000250.1 GCA_022703255.1 Myxococcota bacterium
GGAAGGGACATCGGAGCGCTGGCGTTGGGCATTGGCCCAACGGGCAAGCTCCTGGTTCGGCGAAGTCTGCGCGTCGTCGCTTTCGAACGAGTCGAGGTCTCCGAACGACGGGAGCGAGGCCCCGGGACGAGCGGCCCTCGGCGCGCTGGGGGCGGGAGCGGAGCTGGTGCCGTAAGGGTCGATGCTGCCGAAGCCGACATCGGCAGGGCCAAACCCCTGCTCATCCCCGAAGTCCGGAGAGTGGAAGTCGTCGGATTCGATGTCCCCGAAGCCGGAGTGGACAGGCGCACTCCTTCGCGGGACGGCGGCAGCCGCCGGACGCCGGTCCTCTTCCAGCACCGCGTCTTCGCTCAGATCGACCATCCCCGCGTCGTCGTCGAAGTCACCGAGCTCCACATCGACGTCGATGTCCTGATCTACGCCGCGGCCGCGATCCCGCTCGCCGGCGACCTGCTCGATGAGCTTGCCGAACCTTCGTTTCGCGGCTCCGGTGACCGCGTCGGCACCGAAGCGGGCAGCGACCTTGCGGACGTCGCGCTTGTAGGTTCCGGCCTCGATTTCTCGCAGGATCCGGCTCCAGTACTGCTGCAGCGTGTTGTAGCGCTGGATGGTGTTGTTGAACCGGAAGCGCAGGCCGGTGTTGCGGATCTGCTCGCGGCGCAGCACCCAGACGCGACGGTCGACGTCCTTGCGCTGGATGGTGGGCTCGAGCTTTTCGATGCCCATGAAGTACTGCTCGTAGAGCGCGCGCAGCCGATCGACCCGCTGTTCGAGTTCGTCGATCTGGATCTCGATCTCGGCTGCTTCCACGGGAGTCCTTCGCGTCTTCGCGCGCCGTGCGCGCCCCTACAGCGGCGTCACCTTCACGTTGTCGAAACAGACCGGCACTTCCCAGTCGTTGAAGCCGAAGTGATCGTGTCCGGCGCCCGACAACGGTTGCGGATCCTGAAGCTCGTGGATCAGCACCCCGTCCACCCACCACGAGAGCGTCTTGCCATCCGCACGCTCGACCTTGAAGCTGTACGCCTTGCCCTGCACCGCGGGTTTCTCGCGCTCCTCGACCGCGTCGGACGACAGCCTGACCTCCAGCCGATCCTTGGCGTGCTCGTCGATGCGCGCCAGCACGTGGAACGAGTTCTTCCACCCACCGAAGATCGTCACGTAGCTGGTGGCGTTGGTGTACGAGGTCCCCGTCGCTCCGCTGCGCCCATCCCCCCAGAACTCCGCCTTGAGATCGCCGTCGGCCGAGTCGCTGACGGCTTCGAACTCGATGCGCGCGTTGACGGGCAGCGTGCGGTGGAGCCACACGCCCCGGTTGCGCGCGCCGCGACCGCACAGCTTGCCGTTGCGGATCTCCCACGACGAGGTGAGGGGGAGCCAGTCGGGGCCGAGGGTTGGGCGATCGAACTTGTCTTCGAAGGGGGTGGTCAGCAGCGGGCTGGGAGGCAGGGAAGCGTCGGGACGGGGCGGAGGCGGCGCCTTGGCGGTTTTGCGCGGGGGTGTGGTGGTCGTGGGGGTTGCGCCGGTGCCGGCGTCGCTGGTGGGCGGGCCGTTCGGAACGCAAGCGCACGCGAGCAGGGCGGCGCCGACGGAGAGGGACGCGATGGTTTTCATGGGCGAGGCGAGACGGGAAGGCACGGGCAGGATGCTAGCACACCGGGAACGCGCGATGGACGGGGCTTGCGAACCCGGGGCGTGATCGGCATCCTTCTTCCATGTCCGACGAACGGAAGCCGACCGAGGACCTGAAAGAGGGGCTGAGCCTGATCTTCCGCGCGGCGAAAACCGCGGCGAAGCAGGTGGACGTCAACAAGATCGACAAGGAGCTCGACAAGGCGTTCACGCAGGCAGGACGACTTGCCACCCGGGTGGGCCACGCGGTGAGCGAGGGAATCAACACCGTCGCCAGCAAGCCTCCATGGCAGCGCGGAGACAAGCCGAGCACCGGAGAGGCAACGCCCGGCGAGGCGCAAGGCAAAGCCCCCTCCGAGCCTGCCCCGCAGCCCGAGGCGAAGCCCGCCGCGTCGGCTGCCGATGCGCCCGAGGACAAGAAGCCCTCCGATACCTGATCGGCGATCCATCGGGCGGTGCGTACGAATCTCAGGCGGCGCGCGCGCGTCGCGAGGAGCAGTGCGTCACGCGGTTTCGCCCCGAGCGCTTCGACACGTACAGGGCCTCGTCGGCGCTCTTGAACAGCGCTTCCCAATCCCGTCCGGCTTCGGGGAAGGTCGCGACGCCGACGGAGCAGGTCACCTGCAGCGGGCCCTTGGGGGTCTGGAAGACGTGTTTTTGCAGCTCTTCGCGGATGCGCTCGGCCAGGAGGGTCGCGCCCTCGGAGTCGGTCTCCTCGCACAGGACGATGAACTCCTCGCCGCCGAAGCGTGCGACGGCGTCGGTGGCGCGCTTGGTCTTGCGCAGGATGCCGCCGAGGCCCTTGAGGACGACGTCGCCGATGTCGTGGCCGTAGGTGTCGTTGACGCCCTTGAAGTGATCGAGGTCGATGATCATCACGCTCATGTTGCGGGAGAAGCGCACGGCGGCTGCGATCTTCGACTCGGCCATCTCGAGCATGGCGCGCTTGTTGAGCAGCCCGGTGAGACCGTCGCTGGTGGCGAGCTCCTCGAGGCGCTTGACCATGCGCGCGTTGGACAACGACACGGCCACGTGGCTCGCGAGCACCTCGAGCGTGGGGCGGACCGAGTCGCCGAAGGCGTTGCGTCGCCGCGCGCCGAGCACGAGGGTGCCGAGGGGACGCTCGTGGACGAGCAGGGGCAGCACGAGCATCGACGGCATGGCCGGGGGCTGCGTGCGGGCGGTGAAGATCACCTGATGGGCTGCGTCGAACTCGCCCTTGTACGGAAGCGGATAGCGGTTCTGCACCACCATCGACACCAGACCGGCGTTGTGACGATACCGCGCGCCGACCAGCGCCTCGGAGCCGTCACCACTCGCAGCGCGGATCTCGTGGGTCTTCTTCGCCTCGTCGTAGATCGTGATCGCCGCGAAGTCGAACGCCGCGACCTCGCGGGCGGACCGCACGCTCGCTTCGACGACGTCGCGCTCGCTCAACGCCGCGCCGAGGGCTCGCGCAGCCCGGTACAGCTTGCCCTGCTCGACCTTCGCCCGCTCGAGCTGCACGAACACGCGCTCGTTCTGGATCGCGCGCAGGACGTAGCGCGTGGCGGCCGAGAGGATCTCCTGCTCCTCGGCGGAGAAGGGCTCGTCGTCGCGACGGTCCACGACGAGGATGCCGCGGACGCGATCGTGCTCGAGGACGGGGACGGCGGCGACGTGGCGCACTGGACAAGCGCCCGGGTAGTACGGAAGACGGTAGGAGCTCTTGAGGTCGGACAGCAGCACCACGCGTCGATCGGCGACGACCGCGCCGAAGATGCCGTCGCCCACCTGGAACGGTCCCTCGCACAGCTCCTCGCTGTCGGAGGTGAGCTCGCTGATCCGAAGGTGCGTGCCGGTGTCGGTCAGCCACAGCAGCATCGCGGTGTTCAGGTTCATCGAGCGCCGAAGCAGCTCGAGCGCGAACAGGGCCGCCTGGTGGATCTCCTCCACGCTGGAGCGTACGAGCCGGCTCGGATCGTCGTCGGCGGCGACCGCAGCCGAAGGCGCCGCGTTGGCGGCCCTGCGGGTCGCGCTGAGCAGACGGTAGGAGCGGGCAGCGTCGTGCATGCGCTCGATTTCGGCCTCGACTCGGGATCGCGAGTGCAGGCGGATGCGAGCGATCTCGACGCGGAGCACGGCCATGGCGATGACGGAGAAGACGGAGCAGAAGGCGCCGTGGACGAGGAGCGGGACGAGGGAGGCATCGGTCTGGGCGAGGAAGCGGACGGAGGCCTCGAGGGTGACGAGCCAGCCCACGACGACGACGGTGGCCGCCGGGGCTGCGAGGACGGACACGAGCACGCACAGCACGTAGGCCAGCGGCCAGGTCGAGCCGTCGAGTCCCCCGTCCGCCGCGAGGATCGTCCCCATCACGCCCACTGCCAGGAGCATGCCCAGCTCGGTGTCGGGCAGCGCGCTCTGCTCCTCGGAGGCAGCGTGGCGGATGCGTCGACGAATGCTGGCGAGGAGCACCAGGCCGTAGAACGCGATGGCGGCGTAGAGCCAGCGCGCCTCCAGGTGCAGCGCCGAGTCGGCCACCAGGCCGGCTCCGAACGCAATCGCCAGGACGATCCAGGCGAACCTGCGAACCGTCGATCTCAACGCAAGCAATGCACGCACGAGGAGGTCCATCCGACAGCCAGCCCATATCAGGCCCGCCGGCGGCAGGCCCACTTTCCGGCTCCGATCCGAGCCGTTGCGGTTGACGCGGAACGCGAATCGCGTACCACTTGGGGCAACAACAGGGGATGATCGTGGGACCACTGAAGCGACTCGAGCAGGGACTGTCGCTGCTGCGCGCGATTGCGCAGAGCGACGCGGTCAAGGACGCGCGGGATCGCGTGCTGCAACGCCTCGCCGAACACGCTTCGCGCGTGGCCCAGAGCGATCTGGTGCCCCGCGCCGTCGCCGCACCGGCCGAGCTCATCGCCGAGCTGATCGGCCCGCCCCCTGCCCCGTCGGACGCGGCCTGCGCTCCGTCGCAACAAGGAGAGGAGACCCCCCCGCGTGACGCCGATCCCGTGCCCGAGTCGGGGTTCCGATCGTCGCGCCCTCCCGCTCCCAGGCCCTCGCAGCCCCCGATGCCCGGCCGCACACAGCCTCCAGCGCCAAGACCTTCGCAGCCGCCGGTCCCGCGCATCTCGCAGCCGCCGGTCCCGCGCATCTCGCAGCCGCCGTCGCCCCAGCCCGAAGACCGCGCGCAGGGGGAAGCGTCGGCCTCACCCCCCGCGGTCTCGACGCCTGCAGCCGCGAAGCGCTCCCGGAAGAAGAAGTCCGGTGGGAGCCGCGGAGTGCGCGGGGAAAAGGGCGGGAAAACGGCTTCGGCGAAGGGGTCCCAGGGGTCCGGGGGAACTTCGAAGGGGAGAGGAAAAAAAGTTCGGGACAAGGCAGGGGACTTGGAGTAGAGATTCGGCCCCTCGCAACGGTTTCGACCCGCGCGAGACGCAGCATCCCGGGGCCGTAGCTCATATGGGAGAGCGTCTGACTGGCAGTCAGAAGGTAGAGAGTTCGATTCTCTTCGGCTCCACCCCCGCAACGGCGCAGCTACTCACGCTGCGCCGTTTGCATTTCGAAGTCCGGCGCGCCGCGCGCTCACGGCTTCGCGCGTGACCACAGCACCTTGGGCTTGCCGCCCTGCGCGATCGCGAACCGGTGCCCCGCAGGCAGCGTGAACGTCTCGGTCGTCAACGAGGCGTCGGGCCAGCGGATCGTCACCTCGGCCGTGCACTCCGCACCGAGACCGAAGTGCAGCGCCAGATCGTCCTGCGCTCCAAAGTGTCCGTGCCCCCCCCCCACCTCGCGCGTCTGCGTCACCCCGCCCGCCTTCACCGTCACCCGCGCCCCGATCGCCGCACGGTTCGTCCCGGCCCCGCCCTCGAGCACGACCTGCACGAAGTTGCCACCCTGCCCGATCACGTTCTCGAAGTAGCGGATCTGCGCCGTCGGATAGCAGTCTCCCCCGGTGCTGCACCGCGCCGTCGAGTGCCCCACCACGATGTCCAAGTCGCCGTCGTGATCGAAGTCCGCCACCGCCGCCCCGTGGCTCCGGTGATGATCGATACCCTCGGCGATCGGCACTGCGACGAAGTGCCCGGCGGAGTCCTGCTGGTAGAGCAACCCGTGCGCCCCCGGATAGTCCGAGTCCCCCCAGTACAGGTCAATCCAACCGTCGTTGTCGAAGTCGAGCACCGCCCCGCTCATGATCCCTTCGTTCCAATCCACCCCAGTGTGCTTGCGCGTCAGCCCGGTCGCTTCGTTGCCGGGACGCGTGAAGCGGACGTCGGTCTCCTTGGCGTTGACCAGCAGCTCCGCAGGATCGGACGAGGCCCCCACGTCCCAGTGCATGATCTCGCCCGTGACGAGGTCGAACCACCCGTCGTTGTCCACGTCGGTGCACAGGGTCGCCGCGCTGTTGCCGCCCAGCCGGAAGGGCTCCCGATCGTTGGAGTGATCCCAGCGGAAGGCGTCGTCGTCCTTCGTGCACTGGATGTACTTCGGCGCGGGCACCCCCGCGCAGTCTTCATCCGTCGGGTGCAGCTTGCACCAGCAACGCGCCGACTCGTTGTCCGTCCAGTCGACGCGCTCGTCGAACGCGTAGCCCGACGCGATACTTCGGTTCACGAACTTGTACTCGCCGTTGCCCGTGTTCTGCCACAAGTGGTTCGGTGCCCTGCCGTACGATGCAGAAAGCAGCTCCGGATTGCCGTCGTTGTTCAGATCACACACCGTCCCCGACCACGCGTAGGTGTGCGCCTTCGCCGCGTTGAGCGTCGCAATGCTCGACCACGCCGACGTCTTCAACCCGCGATCGATCGTCACGTCGGTGAACCGCCCCGCTCCGTCCCCCTGATACAGCCGATCCTGCTGCGGCGAGCTGTTCGGCGCCGCCTGCGGAACCCAGATGTCCAGCTTGCCGTCGCGATCGAAGTCCACGAACGCCCCGGTCGCCGGCGCTCCGAACGACGGCAGATCCACCCCTCGCAGCGCGCTGTCTGCCGGCCCCAGCTCGAAGGTCCCGTCCCCCTTGTTCCGCATCAGCTCCGTCGTCTCGTCCCCGGGGTTCTTCGGATCGATCCCCAGCCCCACGAACGCGTCGAGATCCCCGTCCCCGTCCACGTCGCCGAAGGACACCACATCCCCCGCACGCCCCTTGTTCGGATCGGTTCCCACCCGCGTCTGACGCAGCCCCGACGCCTTCGTCGCATCCGCGAAAGCATGCTTGCCGTCGTTGCGCAGCAGCCACGTGGTGCGCGCACCGCCCTCTGCGAAGTCGTCACCCACCGCGCCCGTCTTCGCCACCGATAGATCCGCCCACCCGTCGCCGTCGTAGTCCACCGCCACGATCCGCACCCCCGTCGCACCGATCACGTCGAGCTTCCAGTCGGCCGTGGCCTCCTTGAACGCCTGCGTCCCCGACGACCACCGCGTTCCCTGCGAGCAGATCGGCTCGGGCAGGGTGTCGCCCGCGTCCTCGTCGGCGTCGGGCTCCGCGGCCTCCACTCCGCCGTCGTCCGCAGCGCCTGCAGCGCCCGCAACGGAGGTGTCGGCTTCGCTGTCGCTGCCGCAACCGGCAGCCCAGCAGGCAAATGCGGTGAGCGAAACGAGCGTGACAAGCAAGGTCGGTCGCATCGACATGGCGTTCGTTCTCCGATCCCGAAACATACCACGATCGCACGCGCTCCGTTCGCGACGCATCCAAGGCGCGCGTGAACGTCTCCCATGCGGCTCGCCTGGTTGCGCCTTTCACCAGCCGTCTCCAGGGTCCGATCATGTCCCCCGCCTCGCGTCGCGCCCGCACCTACGTCGATTGGGTGCTCCGAAGGGGCGGTGTGATCTGGCTCGTGACCCTGCTGCTCACGGTCGCTACCGGCGCTGGCACCTGGGCATCGTTCCGCGGGCTGCGCAGCGACCTCGAGAGCCTGCTGCCCGATCGAGCTCCGAGCGTGGTGGCGCTGCGAGAGCTGCGCACGCGCATGGCCGGCATCCGCGTGCTCGGCGTCGTGGTGGACGCGGGACGCCAGGAGGATCTCGGCGCCGCGGAGCGGCTCGTGGACGATCTCGCCCATCGGATCCGAGCCTACCCTCCGGAGCTGGTGGCGTCGGTGCGCAAGGACGTCGTGGCCGAGCGCGCGTTCATCGAGGAGCACGCGGCGCTGTATGCCGAGCTGCCGGATCTGGTGGAGCTGCGGCGACGGCTCGAGGCTCGCAAGGAGTGGGAGGCCGCAGAGGCGGCGGGGGCGAACCTCGACGACGAGCCCGCGCCGTCGGTGGACGTGTCGGATCTGGAGCAGCGGTATCGGAAGCGCGATCCGACGGCGAGGCTGGCGAAGAGCGGGAGGATGACGAACGCGGCGGAAGGCTTGACGGTGCTGCTGGTGGATGTGCCCGGCTACGCCACGGGCACGGGCGCCTACGAGAACCTGATGGGTCGGATCCGCGCGGATCTCGCCTCCCTCGGAGGAACGCAGTCGTATGGACCGTCGATGCGCGTCGGCTTCGCAGGCGCGCCCGCCCTCGCGGTCGAGGAGCTGCGGTCGTTGCAGGGGGATCTCACCCTGTCGAGCCTGATCGTCGCCGTCGCGATCCTCGTGGTGTTGCTGGCGTACTTCCGCTGGTGGCCCTCGGTGATCGTCATCTCGCTCCCGCTCGGAGTCGCGGTGTGCGCTGCGTTCGCCCTCGCTCGCCTGCCACCGTTCCGCGTCACGGAGCTGAACGCGAACACGGCGTTTCTCGGCTCGATCATCGTTGGAAATGGCGTGAACTTCGGGATCATCCTGCTGGCGCGCTACCTCGAGGAGCGACGCAAGGGGGCGTCGCTTCGGGACGCGCTCGCGGTGTCGGTTTCGTGCACGCGCGCGGCGACGATCACCGCCGCGGCCGCCGCGGCCATCGCCTACGGGTCCCTCGCGACGACGAGCTTCCGCGGATTCTGGCAGTTCGGCGTCATCGGCGGGATCGGGATGATGGTGTGCTGGGGTGCGTCGTTCCTGCTGATCCCGCCGCTCATCGCGGCCTTCGATCGCGGG
>JAKLDZ010000251.1 GCA_022703255.1 Myxococcota bacterium
ACCAGCGGGTCGCGAGCGTACGACGCGAGCAGGCCGGCGGAGAGGCGTCCCGCTGCCCCGGGCGAGGCGGATTCCACACCGAAGAAGGGGTCGCCGGCAGGGGCGGGCTGCAACCGATCCAGCGCGAGTGCGGGGCTCTGCGCGGCCGCGGATGCGCTCCAGCACAGCAGCGCGCCGCATCCCAGGAACAACGGCAGGAGTCGGAACTGGCTCATCGGTTCACGCGAACACGGAGGACTTCCACGGCCTCACGAGCAGGGGGACCTGCTCAGGCGGCCGGGGACGAGGTTCGCACTTTGAGCAATTCCGTGGAAGCCTGAACGAGCGCCTCCATGATATCCGCCGACCAGAGCTCGAGGTCCACCGCCGGCGGCAGCGCCGCCAGGGCGGCTCCGCACAGCGCCGCAGTGCGCAGGGCTGCCCGGGACGCTCGGGCGATCCGCAGCACCGGGGCGTATGCGGGGCCGACGAGCAGGGCGTCGGCAAGGGCCGAGCGCACCTGATCGAGACCAGGCTGGGGCTGCGACTTGCGCAGTGCGCTCAGAATCCGCTCCAGGCTCCGCGAGAGCTCCGCCGCCGCGAGCAGCGCGTCGTCCACCACGCCCACGAACTCCGGCGTCGCCGGCAACTGCCCCATCACGTGCCACCGCGCCCGGGCGCTCGCCATCCGCAGCCGATCGCTCGCCCACCGCGCTTCCTTCGCCGCGTCGACGATCGAGCAGTTCAGCGCGTGCGGATCCACCAGTGTGTCGCGCAGCGCGTCGATCACCGCGTGAGAGACCCTGTCCCGCACCCCTCTCGACGCATGCAGCCAGAGGATTCGCAGGTCGTCGGCGACGTACGACGGCAGCTCGCGGTTCTTGGGATCGATGACGGTGAGGGCGCCGGCGAGTCCGTCCGCGACGGCGATCGGCACGGCGAGCGCCGAGAAGCTGCCGATGAGACAAGCTGCCGAACCGGGCTGCTCTTCCTGCGGATCGACGAACATCCGCAGCGCAGGGTCCTCGGGCGAGGTGAAGCGAATCGGCCAGTGCGACAGCCTCGCCCCTCCGGAGAGCGAGAGCGCTTCGGGCAGTCCCACCTGGGAGCGAAACACGAGCGACGGGCCGGCCTGCAGCGCGATGCACGCGATGGGTGTGTCGGCGACTTCCGCAGCGCGCTGAACCAGCCTGTCCCACGGGTCCTCGACCCCATCGCCGAACATGACGGCTCTTGCTTCGTGCAGGAATCCCACGCCCTCCGAAAAGCACGGCTCATGCCACGCCGCTTCGGAAGAAATGCACGAGAAAAGAGCCTCGAATCGTCTCCCCCGATGCCCGTAGTCCGCATCCAGCTCCGCTCCCCCTGAGGATCATCGGCATCGATGCGCCCGGCTTCGAACGCTTCGGGCCTCAAACCCACCTGTTGCTGCGACGCACCCGATGTTGCACGCTGCGGGTCATGCTCGACGGTTCGACCTGCCTGCAGCGGAGCGACACTCGTGGTGAGAAGCGCGAGGCTTCCGTCGCCTGCTCGTGGATCGCTGCGCGCAGCCTCTCGCCGCTGACCTGGCTGGCCGGGATCGCCGCTTCCCTTGTGTCGCTCTCCGCCTTCGCAGCCACCTCGACCCCAGGCTATCCCGAACCCGTCGTGCAGTGGGTCGTCCAGAAGGGCGAATCCTGCGCCATCATCTCCAAGTCCGTCTACGGCTCCCCACAACACGTCGCCCTCCTGCTCCGCTACAACAGCATCGACTGCTCCTCCCGCGAACTCCCCGAAGGCGCCACCCTGGTCCTGCCGGCCTCGGTCACATCGGTCCCCGACGCGCGCGTCAAGTCGATGTCCCCTGCCGTGCAGGCTCGCCCCTCCGGCGGCGGTTGGTCCGCCGTCCAATCCGGAGCCCCTCTCTACAAAGGCCACAACGTCAACACCCTCGAGACCGGACGGGCCGATATCGAGTTCGTCGATCGCACCCGCATCTTCCTCGCAGAGAACACGCTCGTCGTCGTGTACGGGACGGCTGCCAGGACCAACGTCCGTAAGAACGTGCGACCCACGGTCGATCTCGAGCAAGGGGAGGTGCGCGCAGGACTCGCCGCTCTGCGCGGCGATTCGGCTCGTGTCGGCGTCGCGGGGGGAGGCGACGTGCAAGCCACCTCGCGAGACACCGTCGTGCAGCGCAAGGGCGACCGCACCACCGTGGCGGTCTTCGACGGCTCCGCGGCGGTGCGCAACGGCGGCAAGAAGGTCGATGTCCCAACGAACCACGGAACGCGGTTCGTGGGTACGCAGCCTCCGGTCGCGCCCCGCCCGCTCCCTCCGGCGCCGCAGTGGGAACCCGGAGGCTTTCCCGCGATCGTCATGGCGTCGCCCCAGGACGGCGCCACGCTCACGGCAGGCTGGCAGGCGGTGGAGAAGGCCAAGGCATATCGTTTCGAGATCGCGCGCGACGAAGCCTTCGGCGATCTGCTCGCCCGGCAGGAGATCCCCGCCAACGTCCGCAGCTTTCGCGCCGAGAAGATCCCGGTCGGCACCTACTACGTCTCGGTGCGCGCCATCGACACCGACGAGTACCTCGGCATCGCTTCGGTGAAGCGAAGCGTCAGAGTGATCGCTCCCGAGGTCCGACAAGGGCATGGCGCGCTTCGCGACGGTGGCCTCGAGGTCACGCCCTACACCGTGCTCTCCCTTGGCGGCGAGTCCTCCTCGATGCGCATCGCGTTCGATCAGGGCGAGCCCATGCCGATCCCCTCCGCCATCGACTTCGGCAAGGTCCACCCCACGAGCCTTCGTCTCATCGCTGCCGGAGGCGCCGAGCTCGAGATCCCCGTCGTCTACCGCACCATCCAGGCCGCTGTCGCCGGCTCCGTCGATCGGACCACCGGTCGCGTTCAGCTCCGCGCCACGCTCTCCGGCACCGAGGGCATCGACCTGGCAGGGGCAGTGAAACCCGCATGGCGCGTGCACCTCCCGGAAGGTGCGCAACGAGCGGTCGCGTCGATCCAGCCCGACGGCTCGATCGGCGGACTGGTCACCGCGCCCTCGGGGATCGACTCCGTCGTTGCAGAGCTCGTCGATGGCTCCGGCGGAGTCCTCGGCCGAAGCGAGCTCCGCGCTCCACCGCCTCCTCCCGCGCCCTCGGCTCGCCCCCTGCCGGCTCCGCAGATCGGCGTGATCGCTCCGCCCGTGCCCATCTCCGCGTTCACCGACGTGGTGCTCTACTCGCCGTCCACACCCAACGCATTCGCCATCAGCTCCAGCATGGATCGGCAACATGGCGAGACTGCCGCGCAAGGCACCGCGCGCGCGAGCGGAGGCCTCGGCCGGTTCGGGATCGATGCGAGCCTTTCCACGGCATCGACGGCCGACGGTCGGGTAGGGGACGAGAGCGCGTGGCTGGGGGCTCGCGTGAGAACCTGGCGCAGCGGCATGGCCGCGTTCGAACACGGCTTCGCGCTTCGCGTGGGATTGCCCGCTTCCTTCTCCGCTCCCGGCTCCCGCATCGAGCCCTCTTCCTCCATCGGCGGCGTCGCGGGCAGCTTCTCATGGGTCGCCAACGCCGGTGCGCGCGTGCGTCTGAGCGACTCCGAGCTGCGCGCCCCGAGCCCCACGGCCCAAGGCTTCCTCCTGGCAGGTGGCACCTGGGCAGTCCACCCGCTCGCGCGCCTGTACGCCATGATCGACGCGCACGTCCTTCCCGCGGAGGGGAGCCCGTTGCGCGCCCGAGGCGGCGCGTCCCTCGGGCTCGAGGCCGGACGCATGGTCTTCGGCAGCTTCGCCCTTCGAGCTTCGCCCTTCGACGACGTCGGTGCGCCGGTCACGCTCCACGTCGCGCTTGGCATCCGGGATCGTTGAGGAGCCGCCATGAGTGTCGAGGACCGCACCGAGCCCGATCCCACCAAGCAGGGTGAATCGACGGCAGACGACACGCTTTTCGGGGAAACGCGCATCGCGACGGGCGTGGAGATCGCCGGCAAGTTCCTGCTGCAGCACAAGCTGGGGCAGGGCGGCATGGGCGCGGTGTGGCGCAGCCTGCACGAAACCCTCGGCATCCCCGTCGCCATCAAGTTCCTGCACCCCCGCTTCGCCGCCGACCCCCAACTGCTCCGTCGATTCGGTCGCGAAGCCAAGGCGATCTCCGTCCTCGACCACCCCAACGTCGTGCGCGTCTTCGACTTCGGTGTCCACGAGCACGTCCCGTTCCTCGCCATGGAGTTCCTCGCCGGCGAGTCCCTCGAGGACTGGATGGCGCTGCACGGCCTGCCGTCCCTCGACGACGTCCTCGAGATCTCCCTGTCGGTGCTTGCCGCGCTCGACGCCGCCCATCTGGCCGGCATCGTCCACCGCGACCTGAAGCCCGACAACATCTTCCTCGCCCGCGGCAGAGGCGGGGAACGCTGCGTGAAGCTGGTGGACTTCGGCCTCGCGCACGTGGAAGACCCGACCGACTCGGGCCCCACCCTCACGCGCACCGACGCCGTGGCCGGCACGGCGACGTACATGAGCCCCGAGCAGTGTCGAAGCCTCGTCGTGGGCCCATCGTCCGACCTGTACGCCTTCGGCTGCGTCCTCACCAAGCTCTTGCAGGGCAATCCCCCGTTCGATGGCGCGAGCCCCGCGGAGGTCATGACCCGCCAGATGTTCGCGCCCCCGCCGCCCTTGCGCCGCCCTGCCGAGGCGGGACCGATCTCGCCTGCACTCGAGCGTCTGCGACTCGACCTCCTGCAGAAGGCCGCGGAACGACGCCCTGCGTCGGCGAAGGAGACGGCCCAGCGTCTGCGCGATGCGCTCGACCCGGAGTCGGAAGCCGTGCGCATGGCCACGCGCAAGTCCGAAGCGTCTCTCGGAACCCGCGAGGAGCGCGCTGCGAAGCTCGGGTTTCCGGTTGCGACGGCGGTCCCCACGACCAAGCGGGATCGCACCCGGTTCGCTCACCGCATTCGCCTCGGCCAGGCTTCCGGCGTGGGGACCGATGCCGAGACGGCCCTCGCGGTGCAGGGCGTGCACCTGGTGGATGGGGAGCCCGACGCCGTCACCGACTCGGTGATCGTGCTCGACGCCGGCGATCAGCTCGCGGAGGCGGTCGAAGCCCTCGCGCGCCTGCAGGCGGCTTTCCCCCTCACGCGCGTGATCGTGTGCCTCTCCGATCTCGACAACACGCGGATGAACAAGCTCGTCTCCGCTGGCGCCGCCGACATCATGGGATGTCCCGTCAACGGCGGAGTCCTCGCGCGGAAGGTGGATCGACTCTTTCGTCGACGGCGGTGAGCCGCTCTCGCGCGGTGTCGTCCGCCTTCGATCGCCGGCGCAGACCGTGGCCGCGCGTGGTCAGAGATCGGCAGGAGGCGGTGGTGGCACCGAGCCGCCCAACGGCGCCGCCAATGCGTCCGTGCGCGTGATTCTGTAGCGGTGCAGCATCCGGTGCACGTACATCCGATCCAGTTGAGCCTTGCGTGCGGCCTTGCTCACGTTGCCTTCCGCCCACGCGAGCAGCTCGGTCAGGTACCGCCGCTCGAACTCGGTGACGAGCGCCTCCTTCGCGGTCTTAAAGGGCACCTCCACATCCACCTTGAACCCGTTGGCCCGCGCCTGCGGAACCTGCGCCTCGCCATCGAGGTCGAGCACCTCTGCCAGCACCGTGCGCTCGACGTGGTTGCGCAGCTCGCGGACGTTGCCTGGCCAGGTGTGCCGCTCCATCGTCGCCAGCACCTCGCGCGTGAACATCCCCAGGCGGTCCGCCGCCCCCATCGAGTCCAGGAAGTGGGAGACCAGCAGCGGGATGTCTTCGAGCCGCTCCCGCAGGGGAGGCACGTGCAGAGTGACGACTGCCAGACGGAAGTAGAGATCCTCTCGGAACCGACCGGCGTTGATCTCCCGCTCGAGCTGCCGGTTCGTCGCTGCGATCACGCGCACGTCCACGTGTCGCACGATGTTCTCCCCCATGCGACGCACTTCCCGCTGGGCAAGCGCACGCAACAGCTTCGGCTGCACCTCCAGGGGAAGCTCCCCGATCTCGTCGAGGAATACCGTCCCGCCGTCGGCCTGCTCGAAGGCACCAACCCGCGCCTGGTGTGCCCCCGTGTACGCGCCGCGCGCGTGCCCGAACAGCTCCGACTCCACGAGGTTCGGCGAGATCGCCCCGCAGTCCACTACCACCAGCGGCTTGTCGCGACGCGACGAGCGTTGCACGATTTCCGCCGCCACCAGCTCCTTGCCCGTCCCCGTTTCCCCGTCGATCAGCACCGCCGCATCCGTCCGCGCGATCCTCGAGATCATGTGGAACAGACGCCTCATGCACGCGCTCTGCCCATACAGAGCCCCGCAGCTCAGTCCCGTCGCGATCGAGTCCGTCACCGTCGAGGCCGCCTCGCGCACGCGCAGCGACGAGCCTCCGACCTCGATCCGGCACTCGGGGAACACCAGGTCGGCGTCGCGCACGGGGATTCCCCCGACCCGCGTACCGTTCAGCGACCCCGTGTCCGTCAGCCGCCAGCCCCGCTCCTGCCGCGTCAGACGGCAGTGGAAACGGGAGACGAGGGGATCCTCGATCACCAGATCGTTGCTCGGGTGCGATCCGATCCGGACGACATCGCTGTCCACCACGGCCGTGCGGGTCACCGTTGCGCCGGACTCGCGATCCACGAGCAGTTCGATCCGAGGGACCACGAAGGAGTCTTGTGTGGACGGGACGGTCTGACCCTTTTCAGAGGCCGGGCAGGCAGGCATGCGGGGGAGTATATCCGAATCCGCTGCGCGGCCTAGGGAGCATCTCCTCGACCGGTTGCGCCGACTCCAATGGTGATGTCGTGCGCAGCCATCCACGCAGGCACCGGCTCCGTGCGCATGGGTGTCGCGATGTCCGGACAACCGAGGGAGAACGCCCCGATCCGCTGAGTCCCTGGGGCCGCATCCGCCCGTCGGGACCTGCGGCCCGTCGTCCTCATCGGCCCCAGGACGAGCCCTGTTCAAGCCGAAATCTGTGTGGCTCCTCGTGGCCCACCGATTGCTTCGCGCGCCGCTGCGCCTCGCCGCGCATGACCCGACTTCTTCGGACGACCGACAACCGTCGAGCTCCTCATGAATCAACGAACTCTCACCTCCGCTCTCGCCCTCGCAGCTACTCTCGCCCTCCCCAGCATCGCCTCCGCCCAGACCGGGTTTGCGCTCGACCGCTTCGACCCCTCCGAACGAGGCAGCGAGTGGTTCGCTCTCGATTCCCTCGACCTCCGTGGCAACCTCCGCCCCGCCATCGGCGTCGTTGGCGACTGGGCCCACAAGCCCTTGCTCATCGTCGATCAGGACGGCAACGAACGCTCGGCCATCGTACGCAATCAACTGTTCCTTCACGTCGGCGGCGCAATCAACGTCGGCGGGATGCTGCGCCTCGGTGTCAATCTGCCGGTCCTGGCCTACAACAACGGCGATGGAGGAAGCGTCAACGGGGTTCCGGTCAAGGCGCCCGGGGACGGTGCACTCGGGGATCTGCGTCTGTCGGCCGACGTGAGGCTCTTGGGCCAGTACCGCAGTCCCTTCCAGTTGGCGGTGGGTGCGAGCGCGTTCCTCCCGACGGGTTCCGAGAACGCCTACGCGGGGGACGGCAAGCCCCGGCTTGCGCCGCGGTTGATCGCTGCAGGCGACCTGGGGCCCTTCGTCTACTCCGCAAAGCTGGGCTTCCAGTGGCGTGATCCGAAGGACCCGGTCGGAGCCTCGAATACCGGCAGCGAGGTCACGTTCGGCGCTGCCGCCGGCGTTCGCACCGCCTCGGGGAAGCTCGTCGTGGGGCCCGAGCTCTACGGCAGCACGGTCGTCTCCGAATCCGGTGCATTCTTCTCCAAGCGAGCGACGCCGGTCGAGGCCATCCTGGGTGCACACTACACCTTGGGTGACGACTGGCGCATCGGCGCCGGGGTCGGCCCCGGAATCACGCGCGGCTATGGGTCTCCGCAGGTTCGCGTACTCGCCTCCATCGAATGGGTGCCCGGGTTCAAGGAGAAGCCGGTGCCGCCGTCCGATCGGGATCGCGACGGGATCATCGACACGCAAGACGCGTGTGTGGATGAGCCTGGGCCGAAGACCGAGGATCCGAAGACCCACGGGTGTCCGCCGCCGCAGGATCGGGACAAGGACGGAGTCGTGGATGCGAAGGACGCCTGCCCGGATCAGGCGGGGGTCGCGTCGGATGATCCGCAGAAGAACGGGTGTCCACTGCCTCCTCCGGATCCGGACCGGGACAAGGACTCGATTGTCAATGAGCAGGATGCCTGTCCGGACGAGGCAGGCAAGGCCGACCCCGACCCGAAGAAGAATGGCTGTCCCAGCGGCGCCGTCGTCGGCGACCAGATCGTGATGATGGAGCCGGTTCTCTTCAAGACGGGGAGCTCGGTCATCCTCCCGGCGAGCGACGCGGTGCTGCAGAAGGTGTTGGCGACGATCAAGAAGCTGCCCGAGACGAACCGGTATCGTGTCGAGGGACACACCGACAACCGCGGGAACGCGGCGATGAACAAGACGCTCAGCAAGGCGCGCGCGGGGTCAGTGGTCAAGTGGATGACGAAGAACGGAATTGATGCCAAGCGGTTGGATGCCGCGGGATTCGGTCCGGATCGGCCCATCGCCTCCAACGACACGGACGAGGGGCGGCAGCGCAACCGGC
>JAKLDZ010000252.1 GCA_022703255.1 Myxococcota bacterium
AAGCCCATGTTTACGGGCTGGAAGGAGGGGGGCGACGGAGAGTCGGCGCGTGGCGGCGGCCTTGTGGCATTTGCCATTGCCCTGTCCATCAGTTTTGCGCTCACTTATGGCGCCAGCGGTCTCTGGCTGCCCGCACCGCCACCACTGCCCGCGACGCCACCGCCGCCGCCAATGCCAGACGCATCGACGTCCCCCGCCGAGCCCGCGGCTCCGCCCATCGCAGCATCACCGGAGGAGCCAGCGTGGCTGTCCGGCGCGATGATCGAACCATCGCTTCCGGCTGCACCGCCGAGCGCTGCGTCGTGACCCGAACCACCTCCCGACGTCCCTGAATCCGGCCCGGATCCCGGCTCCTCGAACGCAGCGTCGAAGTCCAGGCTGCACGCGGCCGCAGCGCCGCAGAAGAGAGCCATGGCGAGGAGGCGCGGGTGGGATCTTGCGATGCGCATGGGTGGCGATCCGGGACATTTTGCACGCAAGGACGTCGCCTCGCCAATTGGTGCTGAAGTGCGTCCGATCACGACTGCCTCGCTCCGGATGGCAGGGCGGGTCCGTGCCTGCTGGCGGCACGGGGTGCCTCCCGATCAGCCGTCGAATACCCTCTTCAGCGCCGTCGGATCCAGCACCTCGAACCCCAGCCCGGTGGGGTAGTCGCGGCCGTTTCCCGTGAGCAGCACGTCGGCTCGCCCAGCCAGCGCAACCTCCACGAAGCAGCGATCGTCCGGGTCGCTCATCGGCGAAGAGAAGGGTTCGGCGATCGCCACGACGTCTCCCTGGGCGATCAGCGTGCGCAGGAGTTCATCGGCGCGTTCGCGGGCGATCGCCTTGAACTTGGGGCGCGCAAGCACTTCCCGGTACTCGCGCTCGATGCGCAGGTCGTACAGCACGCGGTCGCCGCGCGACAAGATGGCCTCGAGCACGCGGCCGGCCTGTCGCCCCGGATGCAGCAGGGCGGAGACGATCACGTTGGTGTCGATGACGATGCGCACCCGCGCCACAGTGGCAGGGAGGCGAGCACGGGGCAAGCGCCTCGGGTGAGGGACGACGAGGCGTGCTAGCCTCCCCCGGTCATGAAGTTCGAGCAGCTCGATCGCAGGATGCGCATCTACGAGACGGCACACGATCACTGCGTGTTGCCGGGCCTGCACATGGTGGCCCGCATCGACGGCCGCTCCTTCTCCCACCTGACCCGGGTGGCGCAGGAGTTCGAGGCGCCCTACGACGAGCGTTTTCGAGATTGCATGGTGGCCGCGCTGCAGCGCCTGATGGACTGCGGCTTTTCGGTCGTCTACGGTTACACGCAGAGCGACGAGATCTCGCTCCTGTTCCGCCGCGACGAGGTCGCGTTCGGCCGCAAGCTGCGCAAGTACCTGTCCGTGCTCGCTGGCGAGGCGAGCGCCAGCTTTTCGATCGCGCTGGGCGAGCCCGCCGCGTTCGACTGCCGCATCTCCCAGCTGCCCACCGTGCGGGATGTCGTCGACTACTTCCGGTGGCGCAGCGAGGACGCACACCGCAACGCCCTCAACGGTCACTCGTACTGGCTTCTGCGTCGACAGGGGCTCGACGACCACGCCGCGACCGTGAAGCTACGGGGCGTGTCGGTGGCGGATCGCAATGAGCTCTTGTTCCGCAACGGAGTCAACTTCAACGACGTCCCGGCGTGGCAGAAGCGGGGCATCGGGGCGTACTGGAAGCAGGAGGAGCAGCACGGAGTGGACCCTCGCTCCGGCTCACCGAACCTGTCCTTGCGACGCTATGTGTTCGTGGACCACGAGCTGCCGATGAAGGGGGACTACGACGAGTTCGTGCGGAGGTTCGTGGAGGGAGCTCCGGTGGAATAGCCCGTGACGTCCAAGGCCCCTCTCGCTGCCCCTCGCAGCGATGCCCGCGATCGCGGACGCTGCATCGCACTCGGCCTCGTCGGGCCCGCTCGCCTCCGTGCCGGAGGAGACGACCACGTTCTCGTCGAGGGCCGCCAGAGACCGCGCGACCGCCTCGGATTCGGGTGGGATTTCCTGCAGGTTCCGGGGCACCTCGCACCCGGCGCCGCGGTCAGTGTCGGCGACGAGATCTCCCCGAGCCGCCTCGTAGCAACGGAGCCGTATCCGCGCTATCGTGGCGCGTGCTTCGCGACGACTTCCTCATGCGTCAGATCAGGCAGCTCGCCAGGTTCCTGGCTGCGTTGCTCGGACTCGGCAAGGAAGGGAAGTTCGACGAAGCCCTGACGGAGTTGCAGCGCGCCTACGGCACCTACGTCGGGATGTCGCGGTCGATGATCGATCGGCTCGACGCCGCAAGCGTGGTGACGGTTCTCGGAAGAGACAGGGCGCGGATGGCGTTGGCCCTGCTCGAGGCCGAGGTGGCCATCCTGACGGCGCGGGGACAGGACAGCCGTGCGGGGCTGGTGCGTGCGGCGCAGCTGCGCGACGCGCTTGGAATGGGGCGGGACGAACCGGTGCTGGACCCGCCGGAGCATTGACGGGAGTTCTCAGGGCGAGGGATACAAGCGTCGAATCTCGCGGTCTTCGCGAAACGCGTGCGCATTCGGATACGACCCTTCGACGGATTCGCGCTGGATTTCACATCGCTGGAAGAGGTGTTCCCGGGCATGGCATCGACATATCGATGGCGATATCGACATCTCGATACCGGCGCGCTATCCTGACAGCCGATGGGCAAGCTTCCTCGCTCCGAGATCGCCGCCAAGGTCCGCGCGCTGCGCAAGTCGCGTGGGTGGACCCAGGCCGAGCTCTCGGCTCGGCTCGGGCTTTCGCAGGCGCGCCTGAGCGAGATCGAGAACGGCGGCGGCTCCTTCACCGCCGAGCAGTTCCTTGAGATCCTCAAGCTGTTCAACGTGGGCGTCGACCACTTCGTGCGTGACGCCCGTGATCCGGAAGCCGAGCTGCAGAACGCCTTGGTACGGCTGGGCGCACGCCACCTGCAAGAGCGCGACGACGTGCTGACCAGCAAGGACCTCGCAGAGGTCGGCAACGCTCTGCATGCTGCGCTCGTCTCGGGTGAACCCAGGCTGATCGCGGCGCTAACCCCAGTGATCGTGCTCCAGATCGACAAGCTGAACGCGGACGCCGTGCGGTCGAGGCTCGCGCCCGTCGGCTTGCAACGGCGGCTCGACTGGCTGCTCGACAACACGCTGCACGCCGTGGAGGACGAGCTTCGACACAAGCCTCCGCGCACCTGGGCGCGACGCTGCAGGCGTGCCCAAGTCGTGCTCGAAGCCGCTCTCGACTTCGCGAAGGAGCATCGGCTGCCGTCGGCGGGCGGCCCGCCGGACATCCTCGACGGGCACATCCGTACGAAGGCCACGCTCAAGGACGTCATCGCTTCATCGTCCGAGATCTCGCGTCGATGGGGTATCGCCACGACGCTGCAGCCGCGCGACTTCGTCGAAGCACTGAGGGCGGCGCGTGGGCGCGATTGAAGCATTCCTGCGCGAGGTCGATGCGGCCTGGCGACAACCAGGACCGCGGATTCGCCTGCGCATCATCGGATCGACCGCGTTGATGCTGCTGACGAACTATCATCGCGGAACGAAGGACAGCGACGTGCTCGAGACCGACGAGGTGACCAACGCGGTAGCCGAACGTCTGCTTCACATCGCCGGGCCAGGCACGGAGATCCACACGAGGCGTGCGATGTACATCGACATCGTGCGTCGCGGTGTGCCGTTTCGTCGGCAGTCGCCCGCGTACCATCGGCTCGACGAGCTGAGCGCCTCGCTGGAGCACTTTGACGTGGAAGTCATGAGCCTACTACTCAGCAGGCTGCCTGGGCCGACGAAGAACACGGGCCGCTCCCGGTGCCTGACTTCAGGCCCGAGGACGCGCTGGCCGTCACGCTTCCGCCGCTTGGGCCCCAAGGATGCGCGAGCGGTCACACTCCGGGAAGGATCGAAGAACCAAGCACTTCGAGCTCGGTCTGGCCATCCGTGGTTTCGAGATCGTCCGGCGATTGGAGCGATACTGTTATGACTGTCTCCCCGCCGACCACGGTTCTGCTCAGCTCCGTGCACCGAATCGCACCGATCCCCGGCGGATCTGCACCATCCACGAAGATGGGCTCCTTGTCGACGATTACCACTTCGTGACCGCGCGCGTCTCGAACGCACGCCCTCACCATGGGCGGCTGGCTGTCCGGTTCGACGACGGCGATGGAGCAACGAAGCAGGAGCATGGGATACTGGTTGGTAGCAGGGGCGCTGCCCGGGGCAATCGCCGAATAGCCTCTTCCCTCACAAAGCACAAGGCGGCCATTCTTCCAGCGCCATCTCTGGGATGATCCGACACGCGCGGTTCCATCTCGGGCCTTCTTGTTGTCGTGCCGGGAGAGGACAAGGGACACAGCATAGGAAGACTGTCTACGAGATCGGGGGAGCTTCGCTTCCGCGAGAGTCATGAACCAGTCTTCGAGCTCGCTCCTCGTGTCTGGTTCCGTTCGGCCGTCCCCCTTCCGGCTCGTGCGTGCCAGAGCGACTCTTTCCCTCGGTGGCCAGAGGAGACCCGCCCATGGAAGCCACGCGCTGTGCGGCGCTGTGGCTCGTTCGAAGAGCTGTCGCAGCCGCCGCGCGCACTCCCGGGGAAGAGGGCGCAGCCAGGGTGTTTTCAAGAAGGAGCGGAGCTGATACTGTCGCTCCCAAATCTCGAGCTCACGCTTGTGGGGCAAACAACGTATCGCCTTGGGAGGAACTCAATGTCAGCACCGAAGATCGCAGTCAATGGGTTCGGGCGCATCGGACGCATGGTGATGAGGCTGGCCAAGACACGAAAGCACTTCGACGTGGTGGCCATCAACGATCTCACCGCGGCTGAGCATCTCGCCTACTCCTTCAAATATGACAGCGTCCACGGGATCTACCCGGGAGAGGTCAAGCTCGAGGGAGACACCATGACCATCGATGGCGACCCCTTCAAGGTCTTGGCCGAGCCCAACCCGGAAAAGCTTCCATGGAAGGAGCTGGGCGTGGACTACGTCATCGAGTCCACCGGGCGTTTCAGGAAGATCAGGGAGCTCGACGCGCACTTGAAGGCCGGCGCGAAGCGCGTCATCGTCACAGTGCCCACCAAGGACGACTTGGAGTCCACCGTTGTATCCGGGGTCAACGATCACGTGATCACCAAGGACTCCACCATCATCTCCAACGCCTCGTGCACAACGAACTGCGCAGCGCCCCTGGCCCTTGTGCTCCACGAGAATTTCAAGATCAAGCGAGGCCTGCTCACCACAGTCCACGCCTACACGGCGGATCAGCGCCTGGTGGACGCCCCGCACAAGGATATGCGCCGCTCGCGACACGCCGCCATCAACATCATCCCCACCTCCACCGGCGCTGCCAAGGCCATCGGGCGCGTGATCCCCGAGCTGGAGGGCAAGCTCGACGGCATCGCCATGCGCGTGCCCGTACCCGACGGCTCCGTGGTGGACCTGGTCGTGGAGGTGGAGAAAGCCACCACCGCAGAGGAGGTCAACGCCGCCATGCAGGCCGCGGCCGAGGGCAAGCTCAAGAACATCCTCCAGTACTGCACAGCGCCCATCGTCTCCTCGGACATCGTGGGCAACCCCCACTCCTCCATCTTCGACGCACCCCTGACCCAGGTCATGGGCGGAACACTCGTCAAGGTCATCTCCTGGTACGACAACGAGTGGGGCTACTCCTCTCGCGTCGAGGAACTCATCGAGCGTCTGGCCGCGTTGGACGGCATGGACTCCCACTTCGTGGGCTGATCTTCGATCCTCTCTCCCCTCTATCGCCAACGGAACGCGACGAAGTCCCTGGCAGCCGCCAAATACGCAACGCGGGTGCCTGGACACGCGCGAGCGCATCCAAGCGGTAAGACGCAACGCCGCGCGCTTCCCCGCCGACTTCATGTTCCAGCTCACATCCGAGGAGCACGCCTGTCTAAGGTCACAATCTGTGACCATAAAGGCCGGCTGCGGCCAGCATCGAAAGTACCTGCCCTATGCCTTCACCGAACAGGGCGTAGCCATGAAGGCAGGTTCGCGTAACGCACAGCATTGAACCCGCGGCTTGGGACCGGAGGTTCAAATCGGGTTGCGCGTGGGCGGTCCAGACCCTGTACCACGGGGCCTGGCGCGAGTTCCGGGTGGAGCTGAGGAGGGCGGCGTGATCGAAGCCCGGCCAGGCTCGCTCTTCCGACGCCCGGGCAGACGATGTAGACCGGATCCTGATGACCGCGCCTTCGAGCTCCATTGTCCCGGCCGAACGCATCGCGCAAGCGATCCTGCTGATGCGCGGGCACAAGGTGATGCTCGACCAGGATCTTGCCTCCCTGTACGGCGTCCAGACGAAGGTTCTGATCCAGGCCGTCAAACGCAACATCGGCCGTTTCCCACCTGACTTCATGTTTCAGCTCACGGACCAGGAGTTCGCCAACTTGAGGTCACAATCTGTGACCTCAAGTGCCTGGGGCGGCCGCCGCTACCCGCCGTATGCCTTCACCGAGCAGGGCGTGGCGATGCTGTCCAGCGTGCTCAACACCGAGCGCGCGATCGAGGTGAACATCGCCATCATGCGCACGTTCGTGCAGCTCCGCGCCATGCTGGCCTCGAACGCCGAGCTGGCGGCGAAGCTCGCGCGCCTCGAGAAGAAGTACGACGCGCAGTTCAAGGTCGTGTTCGACGCCATCCGCCAGCTGATGGCCCCGACGGTCCGCCCGAAGCGGCGGATCGGATTCGCGGGGGAACCGGACCGATCTTGAGGTCACAGATTGTGATCTCAAACGGAGGTGCGCCGCCTTGTCCGATCGGGCGGGCGGCAACGTGGCCTCGAAGTTCGTGATGGCCTTGCCGTGGCGGACGTGTGCTTGACTGCTGATCTGCAGGAGCAGAACGCTGTAGGTCCACCCCGACGTGGCGCTTTGCCGCGCGCACCAAAGGCGGTCTTGAGGCAGGCCGATCTTCTCCCGCAGTGCCAGCTGATGGGACCACGGAATTTGTGCAAGAGGCTCCTGCACAATTGCCCGATCCGGCCATGCCGCGGCAAACGCCCGCATGTACTTCAAGTTCCGAGGCGAGAGCCCCTTCATGTCCGGATAGGCCTCCCGCAGATCCTGCGAGAGCCGGTCGATGACCTTCGCGCCCCACCCTTCACGCTCTTGCCGCGCCAGTATCAGCCGCCCGATGTCCCAGTACAACAACACCATGGCGGAGTTGGCCGCCCTGATGACCCGCAGCCTCTCCTGCTGGATGCGCTGCTTGATCTCCGCCAGAGTCTCGGCATACCCCGTCGGCAGCTCCGACCGCGGTGGCGCCACCGGAAACGACGCGCCAGCCGGATGAGCGCGACCACGCACACGCCTACCTAGCTATCTTGTCGTCCGCGGGAACGACCCCAGTCTTCTTCTTGCTGGTCGCGGGCCTCTTGCGCGTGGGCATGGTGCGGTCAGATCTACCACCGCGTCGTGCCGGATGGGGCACTGCGCGCAGGCAGCCTCGAAGTTGCATTCCGCTACCTGCGGGCACCTTTGGGACTTGGCGGACACCATCGAGCTCAGGAGCTCCAGCAGGCGGACGTGATACTGTGCCCTCATGCGCATCGTCACGTGGAACTGCGGCGTCGGCGGCTTTCGCAAGAAGGCGGCGCGCATGGCTGCGTTGCAGCCGTACGTGTTGGTCGTTCAAGAGGTCGAGAAGCTGGACGGAGAGCTGTTCCTCGACCGGGAGCGGCAGCCCACGTACTTGTGGCGCACGCCGGTGGGCGGCTCGATCCTCGGGCTCGCGGTGCTCTCCTACTCGGCCGTCGAGCTGCGTCCCGCGTTTGACGAGGCGCATCCGCTCGACGGCTTCTATCCCTTCGAGGCCACGTGGGGCGAGCTCGAGTTCCACGTCGCGGGGGTGTGGACCTTCGCTTCGCGCTCACGGCCGATGGGGCGGCCATTCTGGCCAGAGAGGAGCCGGATCGGATTGCCATCTATCGCCGGCTCGCGGAAGCGCACACCGGATTCTGCGAGCTCGTTGAAGCCCTCCGGGCTCGCCCGATGAGTCTCAAGGAGATTCACTCGTTCCTGCAGCAGCAGGTGAATCCTTCGTGGACCCACCAGGCACAGCCTGCCTACCGCCTGAACTGGTTGCGTAGTCTCGCGCTCGTCGAGAAGGACGAACGAGGCTTCACGCTGACGGAGCTCGGCCGCTCGATCGGGGCGGAGAAGACCACGAAGGTGTCCGTTCCGCCTCCCTCCCCGACGCCCGCGCGCACCTACGCGGGACAACTCACGGCACGGCTGGCCGAGATGGCCATCGACTCGGAGCATCCCACGCAGTTCGAGGAGGCGCTGCGGGAGGCGTTCGACTTCTTGGGGTTCGACGCCCAGAAGATCGGCGGCGCCGGTAAGCCCGATGTGGTGGCGCGGGCGTCCATCGACCCGAACTCCTACTCGGTCGTCATCGACGCGAAGACCACCTCGCGTGGCGCCATATCGCAGAGCCACGTCAACTTGAACGCCCTTCTCGACCACCGGAAGAAGGCACGCGCCGACTACGTTGCGGTCGTGGGGGTAACGTTCTCCGGCGACAACCTGCCGAAGTGG
>JAKLDZ010000253.1 GCA_022703255.1 Myxococcota bacterium
GCGGTCGATCGCGCGCGGGTACCCGTTCCAGTGGTCGGAGGGCAACGGGTTCTCCAGCGGCAACACGAGCATCACGTACCCGTTCGCGCTGGCGGCGGGCTACTGGGTCGGATTCCGCGCGCAGCACCTCATGCTCTGGGCGGCGATCGTCGCCTGCTGCTCGGTGTTGGCGTACTTCCTGGCCTGTCGGCGGCTCACCACGGGCCTGCCGCGTTGGGCGGCGCTGCTGCTGCCGGTGACGGTGCTGTCCCTGGGCGCCCTGGACTGGTCGCTGTTCAGCGGCATGGAGGTCGCCTTCTTCCTCGGCGTGTGGGGCTGGGCTCTGACCGCGGCCACCGACCTGCGTCTGAGCTCCGGGCTCGCGACCCCCCGCGCGGGCTGGAAGCTGGGTCTCGCGGGGGCGCTGCTCGTGGCCACGCGCCCGGAGGCTGCGACCTCCCTCGCCGTCCTCGGCCTCGCCGGGGGGTGGTTCGCGTGGCGCGCCCATCGTCGTGCGACAATAGCTGTCGCTACCGTCGCCCGCGCCGCCCTCCCCGCTCTCGCGTTCCTCGCCCTGCAGGCCGTCGTCAACAAGTGGCTCACCGGCGAGTCGTCCGCCGCCGGCGGGATCGTCAAGCTCGCGCTCAACAACCCGTTCATGACACCGGGCGAGAAGTGGGACGACTACGTCTTCCACCTGTCGTATTGCGTGCGACGGAACCTCGAGCACCACTTCGCTTCGGTTCCCTACGCGGGGTTCATCCCCGTCGCGCTGGCGCTGGCCGGGGTGGTGTCGCGCAGGACGCGGGGAGCGGCGGTGCTGCTGCTGTGCTCGAGCGTGTCGTTCATCCTGATGGTGGCGATGAACGGCCAGGTGCGCTGGCAGAACGAGCGCTACACGATGCCCGCGGTCGCCTGGCTGTTCACCGCCGCGGCCCTGGGGCTCGGCGCGATGCTCTCGGGGGCACGCACGGCGTTGCAGCGCGTCACGCTCCCCGTTCGCGTCCCGATCGCCCTGGGCCTCGCCGGCGCCTTCGTCTTCTTCCAGGCCCCCAAGATGAAGGACCAGGTCTGGTTCTTCGGACGCGCCTCCCGCAACATCCGCGACCAGCACATCCGCGCGGGCCTGCTGCTGCGTCGCCTGGACCCGCCTCCGAAACGGGTTGCCGTCGGCGACGCGGGCGCGCTGATGTACGCCTCCGATCTCCCCGGCCTCGACATCATCGGCCTCGGCGGCTACCACCGCTTCCCCTTCGCCCGCGCAGGCGTCCACGGCATCGGCGCGACCATCGAGCTCATCGAGCGCATGCCCGCCTCCGATCGCCCCGACGTGCTCGCCATCTACCCCACCTGGTTCCCCGACGTCGCCGCGATCTTCGGGCGCCCCGTCACCTCGGTACGGGTTGAAGGCAACGTCATCTGCGGCGGAGCCGAGAAGGGGATCTACCGCGCGGACTGGAGGCTTCTCGGGACGGGGGATCGGCCCAGGTCGATGCAGCCGGGCGAGATCCTGCTCGACACCCTCGACGTGGCGGATCTGGTCAGCGAGCGGGAGCACGGGTACCGCTTCGAAGGGCGACAGACCGGATTCGTACAGTTGCGTGTTCTCCCCGACACCGAGCAGCGGACCCGGGACATGTTCGACGCGGGTCGCACGATCCTTCCAGGCCGCAAGGAAACCTTCACGATGCGCACCTCTCCGGCGGGCGCGCCGCGTCTCATCCTGCGCTCCGTTCCCGTCGACAAGGGGCACGTCGACATATCCGTCAACGGATATGCCGTCGCCCCGGTGCAGTACGAGCCCGCCGACGGCTGGGTCGAGCTCTCGGTGCCCCTTCCCGCGTCGATGGCCACCGGAAGCCCGGTCGAGATCACGCTCACGGCACGTGACACGCGGGAGTGGACGCACTTCCACGCCTGGCTCGTGGAACGGCCGTGAGCGGGCGAGCGCCCCTGGGGTACTCGCTGCCGGTGGATGCCGCCGGATGGACCGCCCTCGGGCTCGCGGCAGTCCTGGCGCTGGTCGCCCTGAGCGCGGCGCGCAGGAGCGTGCGCGTCCCGCTTCGTCTGTGGGTCGCCCTGTGGGCTGCGGCGGCTGCAGGCGCATCGGCCTTCTGGATCCTGCACTACCTGCGAGGGGGACCGCGGATCATCGATGCTTCGAGCTACTGGCTCGAAGCGCGCGCGATGTCCCACGGGCTGCTCGCGTGGGACATCGAGCCGCCGACGGCGTCGGTGCGCGGACGGTTCCTGATCGCCTCGGCGGACGGCGGGAGGCTGGGGGTGATCTTCCCGCCGGGCTGGCCCGCGGTGCTCGCGCTCGGCTTCGCCCTCGGCGCGCCGTTGGCGGTCGGTCCGGTCCTGGGCGCCGCGCTGGTCGCGGTGACGGCGTGGCTGGCGCGAGAGCTCTCGGGGCGCGACGAGCCGGCGCGGATCGCGGCGGTGCTGTCCGCGGGGTGCGCGTGCTTGCGCTACCACACGGCGGACACGATGTCGCACGGGCTGTCGGCGCTGTGCCTGACGACCTCGCTCGTGCTGGGCTTGCACGCCGCGCGCACAAGCGGGCCCCGCTCGTCGATGGCTTGGGCCGGCTGCGGGCTCGCGGCAGGCTGGCTGCTCGCCACGCGCCCCGCGTCGTTCCTGCCCCTCGTGGCCATCGGCGCCCTGCTCGTGCTCGTGTCCTGCCACGACGCGCGTCGCGTCCTGCGCACCGCGCCGCCCGTCGCAGCCGCCCTGCTCGCGGGCCTCGCCCTGCCCGCGCTGCTGCTCGTCGTCCACCAGCACGCCGTGACCGGTCGTTGGCTCGCGTCGTCTCAGTCCGCGTACTACCTGCTCGCCGACGGTCCGCCGGGCTGCTTCCGCTACGGGTTCGGCAAGGGCATCGGGTGCCTGGCCGAGCACGAGCCCTACGTGCGCAGCGTGCTGCCCGAGGGACACGGGCTGCGATCCGCGCTGATCACCGCGGGGCGCAGGCTGCACCTGCACCTGTCCGACGTCGCCAACACCGAGCCGCTGTGGCTCCTGGTGCCGCTCGGCGCGTGGCTGCAACGCCGCGATCGACGCGTTGCGGTGATCGCGCTGACGCCGCTTGCGATGCTGGTGGCCTATGCGCCGTTCTACTTCGACGGAAGCTACCCGGGGGGGGGTGCGCGCTTCCTCGCGGACGGGATCCCCGTCGAGCACGCTGTTGTCGCGATCGCGGTGGCGTCGATCGCTCGATTGTCCGAAGGCGCCCGCGCGCTGGGGGAGCTGCGCGCGTTGGCCGTGCTCGCGGCGCTGATGGCGCTGGGCTTCGCGGTGCGCACGAGCAGGGAGCACGCGAGCCTGCGGGAGCGCGACGGGGGACGTCCGCTGTTCGAGCCGCGCGTGGTGGCTGCTGCAGGCGTGTCGTCGGGGCTGCTGCTGGTGGACGGCGACCACGCCTTCAACCTGGCGCACGACCCGGCCGCGCGGGATGCGTCGAGGGCGCTGGTGGTGGCGCGGGCGAGAGGCGACGATCGGGATCGGCTGCTGTGGGAGCGTCTCGGCAGGCCGCGGGCGTACCGCTACCGTATGGATCCCTGGGCTGCGCCTCCCGTCCCGGCGTCGCTCCAACCGTGGAGCCCGCCGCATGCGGCTGCGGTGTGGCGCTTCGAGGGCGAGGCGGAGTGGCCGCCGCTGGCGCAGTCGGGCGGCTACGCCGCGCCCGCGTGGCTGGCTCCCGGGGGCTGCGTCTCTTCCGGGATCGCCCTGGGGATGATTCGTTCGGGTGACGAACCGATGTGCGTGACGGTGGAGGTTCCCTGGCCCGGACCGGGCGAGTGGGAGGTGTCGGTACGCATGGTGACCGGGGAGCGCGCGAGCGTGCGGGCCCGGCTGCAGGGCGAAGCGCGATGGGTGGAGTCGCGAGGGGACGAGCCAGCGCCGGAGCGCGCCCCGGACGGGCGTCGCTGCGTGCGGATGCCTTCGATCCGCGCGCAAGGCACCGGGCAATCGGGGAGGCTGACGGTGTGCTCGGAGGAGGCGTGGAGCGCCCTCGACGCGGTCGAGGTACGGCGTTCAACCCCACAATAGCGTTGACTTTTCCGCTTATCGTGCGAGCCTTGGAGACCGGTTCTGGAGAGGGCGTTCGGGCCATGACGAAGAGCGAGCTTGTCGAAGCGATCGCTGCACGTGCCGACCTGAGCAAGGCGCGTGCGGAGATGGTGGTCAACTGCGTGTTCGATGCGATGACCGAGGCGTTGCGCAACGATCACGGGGTGGAGATCAGGGGGTTCGGCAGCCTGAAGGTCCGGGAGCACAAGCCCTATCAGGGGCGAAACCCGCGCACCGGACGCTCGGTGTCGGTCCCCCCGAAGCGGCTGCCGTTCTTCAAGGTCGGCAAGGAGCTCAAGGAGCTGGTGAACGCGAGCCGCACGCTCGGCGCCGTCGAGGCAGGGGACGACAAGGAAGAGTAGCGGTTGGATCGCGTACGCAGGCACGCGCGGGTCGTGTTGACGGCACTGGCGGCGAGCGCGTGGCTTCCCGCCTGCGCGGCCTCCGCGCCCCAGCCCGTCGTGCAGGTCGTCACCCCGCACCCGCCCCTCCTGCTCGAGCCCGCTGAACACCTCGCCCCCGCCGCTGGCCTCGAGTGGATCGTCATCGTCGAGCCCCAACCCCTCCTCGCCTCCCGCGCCCTGCAGCCCGAGCTCGCCAGGCTCTTCCCCGACTTCCGCCTCGACCTGCTCGAACGCTCCACCGCGATCGATCTGCGCAAGCTTCGCCGCGTCGCGATCGCTTCCTACCCCGGCTCGACCCTGTTCGTCCTCGCTGGCGTGCGTGACCCCGCCGAGGCCGAGCGCCGGTTTCGCGCGAGGCTGATGCGCGACCTCACCCGCACCGAGCATCGCGACGACGCCGTGCTGGTGACGGGGCGTCTCGCGAGCGGTGAGCCGCGTGCCCTGGTCTCGCTCGCACCCGACGTGGTGGTGATCGAGAGCGGCGGCACCCGGTACGCGAAGGCCGCATGGCTTCGCGCCATGGGCAAGCTCGAGCGGTCGCCGTCCGCGCTGCGCGCCCCGGGCCTGCCCGGTCTGGTGGAGCGCGTCGGAAGCGCCCCGATGCGCGGCTTCGCACCCGGCCCCTTCGTGGGCGAATGGGAGCACGGACTTCACGACCTGCTCGGCTCCGCCTCCGCCGCAGCCGCTGCCGTCCGCATCACGCCCGTGGACTCCCTGCAGGGCTCCTTCGCCCTCGGCGGCGAGTGGGGAGCCCGCGCCGAGGAGGCGTCCGGCCGCCTCGCCACCAGCTGGGGCGATCTCGCCAACAGCGGCTTCGGGCGCCTCACCGGCCTCGATCGTCCCCTGCGCGACCCGCTCCCCACCCACGCCCCCGACGCCGTCTCCGTCACCGTCGAGGTCGATCCCCACCGCTTCCTCGACGGCCTGCGCGCCGCGGTCAGCGCGCGCATCGACGAGATCATGCAGTGAGCGGTTCCCGGGGGCCCGAGCTGCGCTATGGATGAGGCCGGCACGCCATGAAGATCTACACACGCACGGGGGACGACGGCAGCACGGGGTTGTATGGAGGGAGCCGTCTCGGCAAGGACGATCCCCGCGTCGAGGCGTACGGAACCGTCGACGAGCTCAACGCCTGGATCGGCGAGGTGAGATCGCTGCCCGCGCCCGAGGGGATGGACGGCTGGCTGGAGCAGATCCAGGCGGACCTGTTCGTGATCGGTGCCGAGCTCGCGTGCCCCTCGGGGGCCGAAGAGCGTCTCGGCCTCGAGCTCGTCGACAAGGACGCGGCCGAGCAGCTCGAGCGGTGGATCGACACGGCCGAAGAGGGGCTCGCTCCCCTGCGCTCGTTCATCCTTCCGGGAGGAACCCGCGCGGCCGCCTCGCTGCACGTGGCGCGCACCGTGGCCCGACGCGCCGAGCGTGCGGTCCTGCGCGCCTCGCGTCACGCTCCGATCCGAGGCGAGCTCATCGTGTACCTCAACCGGCTGAGCGATCTTCTGTTCACGCTCGCGCGACGCGCCAACCACCTCGGGTCGGTCCCCGACACGCCCTGGAGCTCCGGCCCACGACGGTAGTCTCTCACGCCGCTTCGCGAAGCGCGTCGGCCAGCAGACGCCGGCCCCGATGCAGGCGCGACATCACCGTGCCCACCGGGACACCCAGCCGATCCGCAGCGTCGCGGTACGACAGCTCCATCAGGTCCACCATCACCACCGTGGACTGGAACTGCTCCGGAAGGGTGTCGATCGCACGCCGCGTCGCGCGCGAAAGCTGCGCCATCGGCGCCTCCACGACCCCACGCGTCCACGCGCAGGGATCGTCGTGCAGGGCGCTCAGGGCCTTGGCCTCGCGACGGATCGAGCGGCAGCGCGAGCAGAACAGGTTGGACAGGATCTGGTGAACCCAGCCTCGCAGGTTCGTGCCCTTCTGGTAGTAGGATTCGAACCGCAGCGCGCGCTCGATCGTGTCCTGCACCAGATCCTCCGACGCGGAGAGGCTGCGGGTGAGACGGTACGCGTGGGAGAACAGCTCGCGGCGCATGGCCACCAGGCTCTCGTGCATCGGGCGCTCGGAGGGGATGGAAGAGACGGCAAGGGAAGCGACGGCATGGGGCTGGGCGTTCATCGTGTGTCCTCGCCCGCCTCATCAGCAACCCGAGTGCCACCGGGAAGACCCTGCGAGACAGGGCGATTTCACGGCCCAATCGACGGTTGCGGCTCCGACGCGTGGCTGGACGGCAACCGGGGCATGGGCGGAGGACCACACCGTTCGGGCAGCGACCCGCCACTCCCGTGAGACCGGACGTCACACGTCGCGATCAACCGCGTCCGCCGCCATGACCGACGGGAGCCTCTCCGCGATCTCGCTCGCGAGCATGCCGCGATCGCACCTGTGATCGCGCTCCCAGGCTTCTCCGGCGAGCGCGTGCAGGTGCACGCCCGCGACCGCCGCGCGCTCCGCGGGCAGCGTGCACGCCAGCGCAGCGATCACTCCGCACAGCACGTCGCCCGAGCCCGCGGTCGCCAGCACGCGGGATCCCGCCTCATTGACCTGCACGATGCCGCCCGGCCAGGCCACGAGCGTGCGCGCGCCCTTGAGCACCACCACCGCGCCAGTGCGCTCCGCCGCCTCACGCACCGCCCCGAAGCGATCCCGCTCGACCTCGGCCCCGCTGCGCCCGAGCAGCCTCCCCATCTCCCCAGGGTGCGGCGTGAGGATCAGCTTGCCCGGCGCCTTCGAAAGCTCCGACGCCCGCCCCGCGAACACCGTCAGCCCGTCGGCATCCACCACCTTCACACCGTCCCACCCCAGCACCACCCGCTCCACCGCGCTGCGCGCCAGCTCGTCGAGCCCGAACCCCGGCCCCACCGCCACCGCGTCTCTCCCCCGCAGCAGCCCGTCGAGCGACCCCGCGATGTCGGCCGACGAGATCGGGGCGGTCATCACCTCCGGGATCCAACCCTGCACCGTGCCCACCGCGTCGGGCCACGTGGCGATCGTCGCAAGCCCGGCTCCTGCGCGCAGCGCCCCGCGCGCCGCGAGCAGCGACGCTCCGATCTTCCCGGGGCTCCCCGCGATCACGAGGACGTCGCCCTCGGAGTGCTTGTGGGCCGAGGCGCTTCGCGGCGCGATCGCCTCGAACACGTCGCTGCTGCGGATGATCTCCGCGCTCCAGCCCGAGCGTTCGACGATGCGCTCGGGGATGCCGAGGCTGGCGACGTGGACCTCTCCGGCATGGTCGGCGCCGTTGGGGGTCAACAGGCCGAGCTTCAGCGCCCCGAAGGTCACGGTCGTGTCGGCGCGCACGGCGGTCCCCAGGGCCGCTCCGGTGTCGGCGTCGAGCCCGCTGGGGAGATCGAGCGCGACGCACCGCCCGGCGGAGGCGTTGATCGCGGAGATCACGCGGGAAAACGGCTCCCCCACGGCGCGATCGAGACCCGTGCCGAACAGCGCGTCCACCACGACGTCGGCCGCTTCGAGCACCCCCTCGAGGCGGCGCAGCTCGTCCTCGCTCCACGCCGCGCTCACCTCTCCCCCCAGCGCGGTCCACGCGTCGAGGTTGACGCGGGCGTCGCCCTTCACGCGAGCTGGATCGCCGACGATCCACACCGCGACGTCCTGGACTCCCCAGGCCTGGAGCTGGCGAGCGACGACGAAGCCGTCGCCGCCGTTGTTGCCGGTGCCGCACACGATGACGACGAGGGGGTCGCCGCCCGGGAGCAGCTCGAAGATGCGCTCGGCGGCGCCGCGGCCGGCGTTTTCCATGAGCAGCAGGCCGGGGATCCGGAAGCTCTCGATGGCGATGCGGTCGAGCTCGCGGATCTGGGCGCGGGAGAGCACACGGTTCATGCGGACCTCTCGAGGATCACGACCGCGGCAGCGACGCCGGCGTCGTGGGTGATGGACACGAAAGTGCGTTGGACTCCGAGCTCGGCGATGCGAGCCGCGGCGGCGCCGTCCCACTCGATGCGAGGCGGGCCCCACGTCTCTCGAAGCACGCGGATGTCGTGCCAGCCGATGCCTCCCCCGGTGACCCCGAGGGCCTTGAATGCCGCCTCTTTCGCGGCGAATCGCCCGGC
>JAKLDZ010000254.1 GCA_022703255.1 Myxococcota bacterium
CCGACCACGCTCGACTTCGAGCTGGTACGCCTGCCCGAAGCGTTGTTCCCTCTGTACTACGCGGTGCGTCCGGTGAGACTCGCAGGCAAGCACCTCTTCGGCTTCAACCAACGTCTGCGAGGGGACAAGTGAGCTTCCTGGTGAGCTCCAAGCTCCTCGACCTGGCGATTGCGCCGCTGACCTGGGCGCTCGTGTTGATCCTGACGGGAGCGGTGCTCGCGTGGCGCAAGAAGACGGGCCCCGGCGTGGGGTGCGCGGTCGCAGCGGTTGGGTTGCTGTGGGTGTTCTCGAGCCAACCTGTCGCCGACCTGCTGACGCGCAGGGTGGAATCGGCGGCCCGGACCACGGTCCGCGCTGGAGTGCACTATCACGCAGCGATCGTGCTTGGGGGGATTGCGAACGAGCGAGCAATGCGCGACACCGGGCAGCCCGCCTACAACGATGGAGTCGATCGTCTGATTGCGGCCCACCGGTTGTTCAAGACGGCACAGGTTGAAACGCTCGTGGTCTCGGGCGGCTGCTGGACGCCGGATCTGCGGCCCGAAGCGGAATGGCTTGCGGACCAGCTCGTCGAGTGGGGCGTGCCGAGAGAGCGAATCATCGTCGAATCGCCGAGCCTCAATACGAGGGAGGACGCATCGAGGTGCGCTGCGTTGGCGAAGGATCGCGGCTGGCGCGAGGTCGTCTTGATCACGAGCGCAGGGCACATGCCCCGCGCCGCGGGTGCCTTCCGGGCGGCCGGTCTGGAGGCCGACACGCTGGCGGTGGACTACCACGCATCGGACACGCCGCCGTGGAGCACGGGGCTGCTGCCGCGCTCGCAGGCGCTGCACGAGAGCACCAGTGCGATTCGGGAGCTGGCGGGGCGCGGCGTGTACCGGATGATGGGGTACGCGCGCTGACGGACCGGCAGCAGGATCGTTGCGCCGTACCGAACACCGCGACCACGACCACGACCACGACCACCTTGCCGATCACGGCCTCCGCCAACGACCACAACCACGTTGCCGGCCACGGCGGGCGAATACCGGTCCCCATGTGGCAGCCGCCGGTTGAAACCGACGGCTGGGCAATGACCGTTCGAACGAAGATCCAAGCCCCCTGCGGGGGCTCGACGACTCGGAGGGAGCCCGCGGAGCGGGCTTGTGTTGCGTTTGATCGGTGCCGTTTAGCCGTCGGCTTTAGCCGGCGGCGATTCCCGGGTTCGGGCTCGGTCGACCACGACCACGACCACGACCACGACCACGTTGCCGGTCACGGCCTCGGCCAATGACCACGACCACGTTGCCGACCACGACCACGATGCCCGCTGAACACCGAACGCGCAGCCTCACCCCCGGAGCTGATGCCTCACGAGCTCCTTGGTCAGCATCTGCATGTCGCCTGTCCGCTCCACGAACGGCCGAAGATCGCGCATGGCCGCATCCCAGTCGATTTGCGCGAGCCTGCCGCGCAACGCTTGTCTCCAGCGTTTCGCCAGGGCGCGATCCATTCCGGTCTGCTCGAGAGCGTTGGCGAGCAGCTCGGTGTTCGGCTCCATCCCCGGATGCTCGGCCAGGTACCACACGAGGTCGAACCAATCTCGCCCCTTCGGGTACGAACGGCACAGCAGCGCGTGGATCTTGCCGGCGAAGAGCGACTCCGGATCGTAGTGACGGATCGCGATCGGAAAGAAGCGCACGATGGGTGACTGCTCCAGGTGCGCTCCTGCGGGCGGGTTCGTGTCGATCTCCAGCTTGACCGATACGAGCGCGCGGGGATCGGGAGACCACCCGATGTCACGCGCCAGCCCCGCGAAGCGGAAGAAGACAGACGCCACGGTCTTCTCGGAGCGAACGCGAGCGCTCACTGCGTAACCGGACTTCTCCAGCGAGAGCTTCACCTTCGCGAAGACCTCTGCAGGATCGAAGGCCGTCGCTGCCCGAGGGGCCGGGATCAGGGAGAAGTCCAGGTCCTCCGAGAACCGCGGGAGCCGATAGAGCAGTCGAAGCGCCGTGCCGCCCACGAAGGCCATCCGGTCGGTGGCGTGAGTCTCCTGAAGCAGGCGCAGCAGGTACACCTGCAGGTACTCACGTGCGAGGTTCCGGCGATCCTCCGGCCTCACCGACGAGACGATTTGCAGCAGATGATCCTTCACAGCTCCGTCCCCTCCTGTTCGGCTACGACGCCCCGAAGACGACGCGCGAAGCGTTGAAGCCTCGGCTTGCCACTCTTCCCTGCCATGTCGTCCAAGAGGCCGAGATCGATGAGGTCAGTTGCCTGAAGACGAAGCTCTCGGATTCGGTCGGCGGTGAACTCGCCGGGAGTGGTGGCCACGAGGTCGAGCAGCGCTTTCTCGGGGACCGCAACGAGCGCGCTTCCTCCTCCGACCTCGAGTTCCCGAAACCCGAAGAACCATCGCGGCGCGACATGACGGAACTCGAAGCTCCCGACCGCGGAATCGTAGGAAGCCGACCGCGCCGTGGTGATCGACACCACGACAGGTACGCTTTCCGGGATCAGACCCTGCAGGTGCAGAGCGCGTTCCGCGCTCACATACGAGGGGCGAGAGATCAGGTTGGCCACGCGATCCAGCGGGTGGCGGGTACGTTGGAGCCGAGGGGGGAGCACGTAGGCCCCGCGCCGGAGCTGGATCAGCTTTCCCCCCCTCACCCATCGATCGAGCTGGACCGAGAGGGCCTTGGGATCCTCGCCGAGGGCGCGCAGCAGCGACGATTCGATCACCGGCAGGTCCCACCCGATCTCGAGGAGGCGGTCGAATCTCACAGCAGTAATCTAACATAGCCGTTATATTACTGCAACGGACAGTAGGTGGAGCGCGGGAGCAGAGCCAAGCCCGCGCAGCGGGCTTCGCAGGGCGTGGAACGTCGTTGCATATGTCCACCGATTCATCGGTGGTGTCTCATGATTCCCTCCCCCATGCGCCTCCCCCATCGCGAGCGTGTCTCATGATTCCCTCCCCCATGCGCCTCCCCCATCGCGAGCGTGTCTCATGATTCCCTCCCCCATGCGCCCCCCATCGCGAGCGCATGGTGTCTCATGATTCCCTCCCCCATGCGCCTCCCCCATCGCGAGCGTGTCTCATGATTCCCTCCCCCATGCGGCGGGCAGTCAGGGGCGGCCCGATCCGCTGTGCTATCTTGCCCCCCCGTGACCCCCGATGAGCTCCGGTAGAAGGATCCCAGCAGCCGAGCACATGACGCTGATCCGGCGTGCGCTCGGCGTGGTGTGGGCCGGCGGGCGCTCGTGGACCATCGCATCCATGGCGCTGCTGGTGATCCAGGGCGCGCTCCCCGTGGCGTCCTTGTATCTGCTCAAGGTCGTCATCGATGCCGTCGCTTCGTCCATGGCCGCACCGCCGCCGCGGCCGTGGGACCCGATCGTCGCGCCGGTGATCGCGCTGCTCGGCCTCTACGCGCTGACGGCGCTCTGCCGTTCGGTGGGCGCGTGGGTGTCGGAGGGGCAGTCGCTCGCGGTGACCGACCACGTGCAGCGCATGCTGCAAGAGAAGTCCGTGGCGGTCGATCTCGCGTACTACGAGACGCCTCGCTACTACGACACGCTGCACCGCGCGCAGCAGGAGGGGTCGTATCGGCCCACGATGATCGCGCACGGCCTGGTGGCGCTCCTGCAGAACGCGATCTCCCTGGTCGGGACGATCGGGCTCATCGTGGCGTTCGACGCGCGCGTGGCGGCGATGATCGTGGTGATGGCGCTGCCCGGGCTGTTCATTCGTCTCGGGTTCTCCAATCGCCTCTACAAGCTGCGGCGCACGCAGACCCCGACCTACCGCATGGTGGAGTACCTTCACTGGGTGCTCACGAGCGACGACCACGCGCGGGAGGTGCGCGTGTTCGAGCTCGGCAGGGAGCTCATCCAGAGGTTCGGGGAGCTGCGTGCGCGTCTGCGCGGCGAGCGGCTCTCGCTGGCCGTGCGGCTGGCGCTGAGCGACTTCGCGACGCAGTTGTTGGCGATCGGGGCTCTGTTCGCGGCCTTCGGCTACGCGATCCACCTCACGCTCGCAGGGGCCCTGACGATCGGCGCCATGGTGATGTACTATCAGGCGCTGCAGCGCGGGCAGGGCTTCGTGTCCGACACGCTGCGCGCTGCGGCCGAGCTGTACGAAGGCAATTTGTACCTCGCCAATTTCTACGAGTTCCTCGGCCTCGAGGCGCGCGTGGTGGACGTCCCCGATCCCAAGCCTGTGCCGTCGCCCTGGAAGCAGGGGATCGAGTTGCGCAAAGTGTCGTTTCGATACCCCGAAGGCGACAGGCTCGTGCTCGATGACGTGAGCCTGCGCATCGCGCCCGGAGAGGTGATCGCGCTGGTGGGGGAGAACGGCTCGGGCAAGACGACGCTCACCAAGCTGCTGTGCCGCTTGTACGATCCGAGCGCAGGGGAGGTGACGCTCGACGGCGCGCCGCTCGGGACCTACGGCCTCGAGGCGGTGCGGCGCAGCATCTCGGTGGTGTTCCAGGACTACGCGCAGTACGAGCTGACGGCGCGCGAGAACATCTGGTTCGGCGACCTGCGCGCGGACAAGGACGGCGAGCGGGTGGGCGAGGCGGCCCGGCTGAGCGGCGCCGACGAGGTCATTGCGCAGCTCCCGCGCGGCTACGACACGACACTGGGCAAGTGGTTCGAGGGGGGACACGAGCTGAGCGTGGGGCAGTGGCAGAAGGTCGCGGTGGCCCGCGCGCTGTTTCGCGAGGCGCAGCTCGTGGTGCTCGACGAGCCGACCGCGTCGATGGACGCTCGCGCGGAGGCGGCGTTCTTCGAGGGGTTCCGGCCCGCACTGGGAGGGCGCGCGGCGGTGCTCATCAGCCACCGGTTCTCGACCGTGCGCATGGCCGACCGGATCGTGGTCTTGGAGGAGGGCAAGGTCGTCGAGCAGGGGACGCACGACGATCTGGTCGCACGCGGCGGGACCTACGCGAAGCTGTATGCACTGCAGGCGCGCAGCTACCAGTAGTGTCGAATGCGTCGCAGGAGCTTTCCTGCGATTACCAGTAGTGTCGAATGCGTCGCAGGAGCTTTCCTGCGATCGACCTGGCGAGCCGGACGGGAGTCAGGGTGGCGCAGGTGATCAGACGCGTCCACTCACCGGGCGGGGTCGGCGGAAAGGATCGTCCCTTGCGCTGGACCTCGATTGCCAACCAGTGGATCTCGCCCAGAGGCACCGGCGGATCGGGCTGGAATGCCGCATCGGGACGCGTCCACACCAGGGATCGATCCCGGTCCACCCGGATCACGCGGTGCGAGATGAAGCGTGGCCCGCTGGAATACGCGACCACGGACCCGACCGGAGGGAAGCTCGTGCCGTCGAGACGCCTCCACACGATCCGATCCCCCGGGAGCAGCGAAGGCAGCATGCTTTGCCCGCGGAAGGGGGTGACCATGACGGGCGGGCCGGCGGACGGATCAGAGGCCATCGCGGTGATCCTGCAGGCCCTGCAAGAGGGGTTGCACGAAGGCGAGTTGAGGCGCGAGGGTGGCGGCCATGGGTGGACGGTTCGGAGCACGAACCATTTTGGACCGACGGATCCCGTGGAGCAGGCGCTGCATCACCAGGCTCCGCGGGAGCGCATCGCCGATGCGCAGGTTGCCGAGCAGCACGCCGATGCCGATCTCGGCCGGGGAGATCGCGCCGGCATCGGGGCCGAGCAGGACGATGCGCGACAGGACCGGAGCGGTCTCCGGGTCAGTCTGAGGAGGGCAATCCCAGATGGTGGACGGGGTGTTCTCGAGGTCGTCGGAGGCGTGGGCCGCAAGCCTCGTGTCGGGACGCACGCGGTACGGGGCCGACACGGCGAAGAGACGTCCCGTCTGCCATTCGAGCGCGACGACATCGTCTCCCATCGGCTCCCAACCGAGGCGCGTGGCTGCGAGCACCAGCGTGGTCTTTCCGCTGCCGCCGGGGCCGATGAACAGCACCGCGGCGGGCTCCGAGCTCGCGGGATCGTTGCGCGTTGCGCCCGGGGGAGAGCAGACGGCGCCGCCGTGCAGGAGCAGAAAACGGTGCGCGAGCGCGTCGCCCATGACGCGCCAGAATCCGAGATAGCATGCTCCGAATTCCAGCGCAGCGTCGAAGTCCAACCTCAAGTGAGGGCCGCTCTCCAGGGGTTCACCACCCACGATGAACTGCCGGAGATCGATGACCACCTGGTTCAGCAGCTCGGGGTGGGTCGAGGACACGGTCACGGGCTCGCCGTAGAAGCTCATGGCCAGTGTGGTGAAGCCGCCGTGGCGGAATCTCGACGGAAGATTCGCGGGCAGGCGCGCGGATGGCGGCGTGCCGGTCATTTCGCGCCTGCATTCGGACACAGCGCGAGCGGACGCAGGTGCCGGTTGAGGGACCAGGCGATGTTCCGCAGTGCGGCGCCCCTTTGCAGCGCTCGGACGTCGCGCTCGGTCACCAACCCGAGTCGATAGCGTCCGACGAGCTCCGCGACGGGCTGGCGAGCGGCATATCGGAAGGAGTGAATCAGCTCCATGCGTTGCGTGTCGCAGTGCTGCTGGCGCTGGTGCAGCGGGCGCAAGAACAGACAGGGTCCGCCACAGAACGGCGCCTCGAGGCAATCGGCACAAGCCGGACCCCGGTCGTCGAGGTGCAGCCGTGTCCTGGTCTCGGCCGTCGGAGTCGAGCCCACGGCCCCTTGCAGCACGTTGCCCAGGGGCGCGAGCTTGCGCGCAACGGAAACCTGACACGGATGGATGTCGCCAGAGGGCGTGATCGACAAGCCGGTGTCGCCGGCCGGGCACCCTCGAACGGGAGCCCAGTCCGCGCGCAGCACGTGATCGATGATGATCGCCGAAGAAGCGGGGGCGTGCGTCCGGTATCCGGAGTCCTCGAAGGCCTGCCACTCCCTGCGTACGGACTCCCCGTAGGCCGCGACTCCGTCGGCGCTCGAGCTGAAGTCCGCCGACACCGTGACCTGCAGCGCCTTGCGAGCGGTCGCGCGAAGGTAGGTCAGGAGCTCCTCGCGGGCGCCGCATCCCGGCTTCCATGTCGAGCGGATCACGTGCCGGACCTCGGCGTCTTCGAGATGCCTCAGACCGCGCAGCGTCGCTGCGTGCGACCCTCCGCCGCGGACGAATGGGCGCATGGCGTCGTGGTACTCGGGCGGGCCGTCGAGCGACACGAGCGTGAACACGTCGAGATCGCGAAGCAGGCGCGCTCGATCGGCGGTCAGCAGCGTCGCGTTGGTGACCAGCCAGACATCCGCGGGCGGTGCTGGATACCGCTTGCGGAATCGACGCGTGACATGCTCGAGAACCGGCCAGTTCAGGAGCGGTTCGCCTCCGAACAGCATGAGCATCGGGGGACTTCCCGGACGCACTCGCTCCTGCTGCTCGAGCATCTCGAAGGCCGCATCGGCCACCTCGGTGGTCATCAGGGTGAGATCGTCACCGTAGGTTCCCTGTCCGACATTGCAGTAGCGGCACGCAAGGTTGCAGCCGTGGGCCAGGTGCAGACAGAGGATCCGCGACGAGGCAGCGTCGATCGGAGCCACGCGCTCACCGCCGAGAAAGCCGAGTCCGGCGAGGCGCTCGGCTTCGATTCGGCTCTCGCGGACCACGGCTCCGGCATCGTCGATCCGCGCATCGGCAACCAGCGCGAACAGTTCGTCGCTCGCCAGGAAGACCTGCCGGGTGCCCTTCAACAGGACGAAGCGTTCCCGGCCGGGATCGTGATCGTCTGTGGGGAATGGCGCCAGGCTCTCGAGACGAGGATTCACTTCGCGAGCTCACCCGCACGGGACATTGGCCACGCCCCCATTGATGTACCCGTGCCCAGATCCCGGGATGCAATTGGTGGGTGCGGACGCGTCCCCGTTGCCGCCCTTGTTCGCGTTGCAGGGCCAGGTGCCCGACGTGTTGTTGTTTCCGCCCACGAAGCTCCCGAGCGCCACCAGATCCTCGCGAACGAAGGCGTCGAGATCGAGCGGAAGACACCACGAATCGGGAGCCGACTCGGGGAGGCCGTCTTCGGGGCCCGGTACCGCGACCGGCCCGCCGCAGACAGCGATCGGTTCGGGTGACGACACGATCGTCACGAGCCCCGCACCCTCGAGCGATCGAACAAACGCGTCAAACGCACTGCGCACTTCGTCCGGCTCGCGCGCAAGGGCCTCGGCCGCGGCAAGAACGAGCCCCTTGTCGTCGTGCCCGGCGCGGCCGTCCATCATCGTCCACCACCAGACCGCGAGGCGCTCGCGGACGACGAACGTACGCGTCTCGGAGGCCTTGGCGCCGTGCTCGAAGTCCGGCTCCAGCATCACGACGATCTCGTCTGCGTCGCACCCTACGCTTGACCAGTGTGCGCGCGGAGCACGCACTGGATAGATCGGCTCACCTGACATGGTCAATCTGTCTCCGGGTCGCGCCTCACGGTGCGCAAGCCCCTCCGAGGCAACGCACCGAGAATAGCATGCCGAACGCCCTGGTCCACCCGCCCTGAGGGAGGGTGGCCTCGGTGCTCGACGGGGAAAGCAGGGGCCGAATCGGACCGGAGGTGGG
>JAKLDZ010000255.1 GCA_022703255.1 Myxococcota bacterium
CCCCTGGTCAAGCAGATGCTCGGCCCGCGCGTTCGAAAAATCGGGTCGACCCGGGGCCGCCCCGGCGCGCGCTTCGGGAGACCGCCTCACGGTTTCGGAGGCTGCATGAAGGAGCGGCGCAGCAGGGCGAAGATGCGGGCGCCGAGTTCGGCTGCGCGGAACGGCTTGGTGACGTAGTCGTCGGCGCCGCAGGCGAAGGCTTGGAGCATGTCCTGCGACGAGGTGTTCGCGGTCAGGAACAGCACGGGTATGGCGACGAAACGTTGGGAGGTGCGGACGGTGCGGCACAGCTGCAGCCCGCTCATGCCGGGCAGCCACCAGTCGAGCACGACGATGTGGAACGTGTCCTGCTCGAGGCGCTGGAGCGCAGCTTCGGCGTCGGCACAGCTCTCGACCTCGAGGCCGACCGCCTCCAGCATCAGTGCGACCATGTCGCGCGTGTCGGCGTCGTCGTCGACGAACAGCACCCTGGCGGAGCTCGGCACCGCGTTCGCGGTGTCTCCGGGCGCGCGCTGGGTGAGGGGAGGGGCCTCTTCCTCGGCGACCGCAGCCGCGACGCTCGCGATCCCGGTGACCTTGGCGTCGGTCATCTGCACGGAGATCGGGCCTCGCACGGAGACCGGTCCGCCGGGCGCGGAGGGACGAAGGCCGAGGGCCTGGCTTTCCGGCGAGGCGTCCTCGAGGAGCACGGGGATGGACAGGGGAGGCTCGTCGGCTTCGACGGCGGCCTGCGCGGCGGGGCCGCAGAAGGTCAGCAGGCGTTCCCAGTCGCGCTCCTCGAACAGGATGCTGGCGTTGGAGGGCTCCGGGACGACGGCGCGGCCCGCGGCGGCGGTGGCCTTGCGTCCGTAGGCCGACTCGAAGGTGGACAGGACCCACTCGCCGTCGTTCGCCCCCAGATCGGCGGGGAGCGGCAGCTCCTTGGAGTGCCGTGCGCTGGCCAGCGTGTCGAACATGCTGGCGAGGTCGGGGAAGCGGAACACGACGTTGCGCACGGTAGGGAACCTATACTCGGTGGGCGATGGCGTCCAGCTTCAGGCTGCGTCGAGCCTTGGCATCCCGCGGCTCCACGCACTAGGCTCGCCGCCCATGAGTCGGCGGCTCCAAGGTATCGCAGCATCCCTCCTGGTCCTGATTGGATCGTCGTGCGTGAATCCCCCCGCGCCTGGCGCCAACACTGCCGCCCAGGGGATCGACGAGCTGACCCCGAGGGAGCGTCGCGACCTGGATCGTCTCACGCGGGATCTGCCGGCGCCCTGCCCCGATGTGTCGACGTCCCTGGAGGAGTGCCTGCGTCAGGGTGCGAGCTGCGCGGCCTGTCGTCCCGGGCTGCGGCTGCTGATCAAGCAGGTGCGTGATGGTCGCTCGATCGAGCAAGCGTCGACGGCGTACCGCGTGCGTTTCCCGAAGGATCCACCCAAGCCGATCGACACCTTCAACGCGCCTTCGCTGGGGCCTTCGAACGCGCCGGTGACGGTCGTGGAGTATGCGGACTTCCAGTGTCCGTTCTGCTCGACGACGGTGGCGGTACTCGACGCGTTGGTGAAGGATCACGCGCCGCACGTGCGGGTGGTCTTCAAGCACTACCCGATCCCTGGCCACACGCTTGCGGAACCCGCGGCGCGTGCGGCGACGGCGGCAGGCAGGCAGGGGCGGTTCTGGGAGATGCACCACAAGCTGTTCGAGAACCAGCGGGCGCTCCAGCAACAGGACATCGAGCAGTACGCCCGCGAGCTGCGTCTGGACCTGGAACGCTTCCGGACGGACTGGGCTTCGTCGGAGGTTGCAGCGAGCGTGAAGCGTGATCACGACGAGGGGGGTCGCATCGGGGTCAACGGGACGCCGACGCTGTTCATCAACGGTCGTCGCTTCGATCTCGACCACTTCGACGTGCACTCGGATCTGACAGCGTGGGTGGAGGGGGAGATCGAGATCGCGGGGGGGCCGCGAGCGGCGACGACGGTGCCTGTCGTTCCTTCGAGCCAGCCGTCGGTGATTGTGCCGGCCGAGAGGTCTTCTGCCGCGCCGGCGCCTTCTGCGCCGGCAGCTCCTGCCACCTCAGCCCCGGGGATGTGAGATGCGAGGATCGACCGAAGGATGCGGGTGTTTTCCGACGGGGCGACACTACCCCGCGATAGCCCACTTGTTGCGCACGCGAGTGGCGGGTCTTGCGGAGGAGATCGACGCGATGGTTCCGTGGGCGGACCACGCGGTGGTGATGCTCGACACGGAGACGACGGGGCGGGATCCGCAGAATGATCGAGTGGTGGAGGTTGCCGTGGTTCCGGGGCGCAGGGGAGAGGTGATCAGCCGCGACGCGTGGCTGATCAACCCGGGGCGTCCGATCCCTGCCGAGACGACGGCGGTGCACGGGATCAAGGACGAGGACGTGAAGGACAAGCCGCTGTTCGCGGACGTGTGCCAGGAGATCCTCGCGGCGCTGGAGGGGGCGATCCCCGCGGCGTACAACGCGGCGTTCGACCGGGGGTTCATGCACGCGGAGGTGCAGCGGGCACTGCCTCACGAGCGCGTGATGCCGCCGGCGCTGCGCAAGGACGTCGAGTGGCTCGACCCGTTGGTGTGGGCGCGTCACATCCAGGCGACGGCGAAGAGCAGAGCGCTGGGCGATGTGGCCGCGCGGCTCGGGGTCGAGTTGGACCACGCGCACCGAGCGACGGCGGACGCGGAGGCGGCGCTCAAGGTGATGTACAAGTTCGCCGAGGATCCGCGGGTTCCGTCGACCTACGGCGCGTTGATCCGCGAGCAGCTCCGACTGGGGCGCGCGCAGGAAGAGGCCCGCCAGATGTGGCGGAATCGAAGCGGGTGACTATGTTCCGTCGGCGTCTGCCCCCAGCCCACGGACGCCACCCGCGCTCTTGAGCCAGACACGTTCACCCCACGAGACAGCCGGCGACGGCGTGCGCTACACGCTGCGGGTTGACGGAATGACCTGTGCCGCCTGCTCGACGCGTGTGGAGCGCAAGCTTTCGAAGCTCCCCGGAGTACGCACGGCGTCGGTGAATCTCGCCACGCATCTTGCAACCGTGGTGGCGGATCCGGTGGTCGGGGACAGCGATCTCGAGAAGTGCGTGGTGGATGCGGGGTACGGGGCCGAGGCGGTGCGGCACGAAGACGTGTTCGCTGCTGCTGCGGCGCCTCCCGACACGCGGCCGGCGTTGCTGCGTCTGAGCCTGGCGCTGGGAGCTGCGGCGCCGTTGATGGCGTTCGGGATGCTGCACCTGCACGACCCGTGGGCGCTGTGGACGCAGGCGGTCCTTGCGTTCGTCGCGACCTACGTCGCCGGCGCTTCCATCCACGTCTCCGCGTTCAAGCGTCTGCTGCACCTCGAGTTCACGATGGACACGCTCGTGAGCCTGGGGTCCACCGCGGCCTTCGCCTACAGCGTGTTCGTGTGGGTCCGCCAGCCCCATCCCGACGTGTACTTCGAGACCGCGGGGGGGATCCTCGGGTTCATCCTGCTGGGTCGCTATCTCGAGGCGCGATCCAAGGCACGGGCCACGGCCGCCATCGGGAGCCTGTATGCGATGCGGTCCGCCGAGGCGACGATCCTGCGCGGCGACGCCGAAGCGGTGGTACCGATCGAGGTCGTGCGCGCGGGCGATCGCGTCAAGGTGCGCCCCGCGGAGCGCGTTCCCCTCGACGGAGAGGTGGAGCAAGGGGAGACCTCGATCGACGAATCGATGCTGACCGGCGAGCCGATGCCGCAGGACAAGCGGGCTGGCGATCGGGTGTACGGCGGCACGTTGAACGGGCCCGGCGCGCTCGTCGTGAGAGTGACCGCGCAGGCGTCCGAGTCCGCGATCGCACGAATCGCGCGCATGGTCGCCGAGGCCCAAGGCTCGAAGGCTCCCTTGCAGCGTCTCGCCGATCGGGTCGCCGGCGTCTTCGTCCCGGCGATCATGGCCATCGCGTTGATCACCTTCGTCGGGTGGTTGATCGCGGGCCCCTCCGCCACGCAGGCCTTCATGAACGCCGTGTCCGTGCTGGTGATCGCCTGTCCCTGCGCGCTCGGGTTGGCGACGCCGACCGCGGTGATGGTGGGGGTGGGGCGCGCGGCCCGAAGCGGCGTGTTGATCCGCGACGCCGCGAGCCTCGAGAGAGCGGCCTCGGTGGACACGGTCGTGATCGACAAGACGGGCACGCTGACCGAGGGGCGCCCTCGCGTGGTCGAGCTCCGCGTCGCGGAGGGTGAAGATCGCGAGAAGATCGGTTCGCTCGCGGCAGCGATCGGCGCGTCATCGGAGCACCCGCTCGGGCGCGCGCTGGCGACGTGGGCCTGCGAGCAGGGGTGGTCGGTTCCGGAGGCGATCGATGTGCGATCGGAGGTCGGGCAGGGGATGACGGGGCGGGTTGGGGAGCGCGAGATCCGGGTTGGCGCGTGGCATGGCGGGGATTCCGCGTTGACGGGGAGCGTCGAGGCTGCGCAGCAGCGCGGAGAGACCGTGTCCGCGGTGCGCATCGACGGGCGGGTGGCCGGTGTGGTCGCGTTCGCGGACGAGCCCAGGGAGGCTGCAGCGGAGGCAGTGGCGGAGCTGCGGGCGATGGGGCTTCGGGTGGTGATCGCGACGGGGGATCACGAGCGGAGCGCGCGTGCGTTGGCGGAGCGGGTCGGGATCGAGGCGGCGGATGTGCGATCGCGACAGATGCCGGAGGACAAGCTGCGGCTCGTGCGGGAGCTGCAGGAGCAAGGGCGGGTCGTGGCGGTGGCGGGGGACGGGGTCAACGACGCGCCGGCGTTGGCGAGCGCGGACGTTGCGATCGCGATGGGGAGCGGAACGGACGTAGCGAACGAGGTGGCGTCGATCACGATCGCGCGTTCGGAGATCCGGGCGGTGGTGGAGGCGTTTGCGGTGGCGCGGGCGACGGTGCGGACGATCCGTCAGAACCTGGGGTGGGCGTTCGGCTACAACCTGGTGGCGGTGCCGTTGGCGGTGACGGGGATTCTGGCGCACGTTGGGGGGCCGATGATCGCGGCGGCGGCGATGGCGATGTCGAGCGTGTCGGTCGTGCTCAACTCGCTGCGTCTGGGGCGACGCTGACGCGGGGCATCGGGCTCAGGACTCGCCGGGGAAGGGGTGCTTGCGGGTCCACAGGAAGGCGTCCTTGCGTCCCTGGGGCGAGGCGAGGTGCCTGGAGAGGACGCCGGAGCGTTTGAATCCAGCGCCGACGAAGACGGAAGCGAAGGCGGGATCGTCGGCGGGGGACCAGGCGAACATGCCGATCACGTCGCGCTTGCGGAGCTCGCATGCGACGGCGTCGAGGGAGGAGCGGAACGCGGCGCGCTCGTGGTCATCGCGCGGCGGCGTGAGGAACTCGACGAGGGCGTGTCCGAAGCAGGGTTGGACTTCGGCGGAGAGCAGGGCGACGGTCTTGCCGCGCTGGGAGGCGGCGAACCAACACCGCTGGGGATCGCGTCCGAAGGGTTCGAAGGCGGTGAGCGCGAGGCCGGTGCGCAGGGCGTCGAAGGTGGCGCGATGAGCGGCGGCGGCATCGAGCTGGGCGATGCGGACGGGGGAAGGCGGGAGCTTGCGCGCGAGGTTCTTGGCGGATCGCAGGACGCGCTCGGCGGCATCGACGTCGGAGAGCCTTGGGGAGCGGCGGAGCTTGCGGTGGGTTGGAGCGGGGTCGAGGTCCACGACGGTGCCCATGACGAAGCCGTCGCTGCGTTTGTAGAAGGCGGGGATGGCGCCCTCGCGGGCGAAGCCGAGGTGGTTCCAGGTGGGGACCTCCTCGCGCTCGACGACGATGAAGACGCGTTCGATCGCCTCACGGCGCGCGGTGGACAGGATGAACGTGCGCTTGCTGGCCGACGGACCGGCTCGGAAGTCGAAGACGCGGAGCGTCCCGGCGCGTCGATTGATCAGAAGGCAAAGCGAGACGCTGTCGCTATGGAACAGCTGTCCATCTGTGGCCGTGGCGGCCCACACCCTCGCAGCCATGCATCCACCCCGTTATGGCAAGCAAGCAAGAAGGCCATCGGTCCTTCCCCGCGCGGAACGAAGCCCCGTCCGCAATAGGGGAGGTAGCATGCGCGCGAGGGCCGCGCAAACCAGCCTCCCGCGCGCGCCGCGTGCGATGCAGTCGCACACACCGGACTCCTGCGCAGATGATCGGCGGTCACACGAGGACGGATTCGACCTCTTCGCAGCGCATTCCAAGGGCTCGGCAGACGTCGTCGAGCTTCTTGCGATCGACCGAGACGCGCGTGGGCATGCCCCCGGAGAGGCCGAGCATGCGAAGCAGATCGACACCGCTGTCGAAGCGCGCGGCGAGGTTGATGGTCTTGTCGTCGATGACCACGGCGATGCGTTCTCGCGACTGTCCGAGCAGCAGCAGGAGGGTCTTGTCGATGCGGGCGCGGCGTCCGGAGATGTCGACGACGGCGATGCCCGGGTCGATGCGGACGAAGCCGAGGGCAGCGCGACGGGTTTCCTCCTCGATGGGGCGGAGCTCCTCGGCGGCGAGTCGAACCGGCTCCCACAACGAGGGGTCCTGCAGTCCGCTCGCGAGGTGGCGCACGATCAGACCGAGCAGGCCGAAGTCGCGCGGGCGAGCGCGCAGCGCGCGATCGGCGGTCATGGCGATCTCCGACGGGGTTCCGAGGCGCGTGTCGATCGCCCGGGCGTCGTCGTCGCAGCCGGGATACGGCTCGATTCCCCCGCGCATCCACTTCGCAGCGGAGGCGAGGCCGTCGAAGTCGGTGTGACACACGATGGTGTCGACGGTGCCGATGCGTGCGACGAGCTCGGGGGAGATCATTTCGGGACAGGCGCCGCGTTGGGCCTTGGTCGCGAGCACGAAGCGGGGATCGTCGCGGAATCGTACGTGCTCGGCGTGGTCGTGGTGATCGATCCAGGCCGCGAGCCGCTCGCCGAGGCCGTCGATGAAGGGGAGGGTGATTCCCTTGAAGCCGCCGCCGGAGGCTTCGGAAGCGAAGGCGAGGTCGACGACGAGCACGCGTCCGGACAGCTCTCTGGGCTTCGGCAGCTTCCGAGGGGTCGAGAAGACCAGGGCGACTTCCGAGGTGCGTGGGGGCTGTTGCATGCTATGGGCGATCTGGACGTCGAAAGGGATACGACCTTGGAGGTGTAGCATGGCGGCGAGCCCGGTACGTGTCACGGCGATAGCGATCCTGCTCGGGATGATCCCGATGTCGGAGAGTCGGACGGTGATGGCAGATCAGCCGGCGGCTGCGCCCGGGAGCGGGATGGCGTGCGTGATCGCGGGGACGGCGCTGGTTCCGAAGGACCAGGGGATTTGGAGCGCGGCGACCGGGGGGACGAAGGTGGCGACGTTCACCGGGGCGCTGGCGCCTTTGAAGGCGGCGAACTTCCCGGCAGATCCGAGCGCCCAGAAGGTACAGGTCAACGCGGGGGGCGGGTTCAGGGTGGAGGGGTTCACCGACGCTCGGACGATTCCGGTGTGGACGAGTCGGGACGTGCCGGTGATCGCGGATCACGTGTGGTTGTCGGGCGGGCGATCGATGAAGGTGATTGGTGCGGCGCCGAACCAGATTCGGGTTGAGCTTCCGGCGCGCGGGGCGCTCTCGGCGCCGGTCCAGACCTTCGTGCCGTGCGATGCGCTCAGCCTTGGGCGCACGACCCAGCCGCTCTTCGAGACGCCGGGCAACGCCCGGGGCTACGTGGCGCAGCGCGGGCAGCTCGAGCTGTACGGAGCGCCCAACGGCAGCGTGGTGTACACGCTCAACATTTCCGGGGAAGGCAACGCTCTGGTGCTGTGGGGCACCGAGACGCGCGGCAACTTCATTCACGTGGTCTCGCGTTTCGACCTGTTCGTGGATGCGTGGGTCAAGCGCACGGACGTCAAGGCGTTGCCACGGGGCGAGATGATGGATCAGCTCGCGACGGCCGAGACGGTGCAGAATCCCCCGGCGCTCGCGCTGCAGAACTACCAGCGCGTCATGCAGGCCCCGCGCAACGTGACCATCCGTGCCGCCCGCGGCGACAACCAGAACCCGATCGGTGAGGTCGAGCAGGGGGCGGAGATCTACGTGCTCGACACGATCCTGGGCTGGGCATCGGTGCTCCCCAAGGCGCTGCACGTGATGCCTCCCGACGAGCGATCGTTCTGGGTCAAGGCGTCGGAGCTGGGGATCGTGCCGCCCACGCCCCCCGCGCCCACGCCCCCCAAGAAGTGATCACCCCGCCACGACCGTACCGGGGCGGTACCGCCGCCTCGCCCAGTCCAGCAGCACCATCCCCACCGTCACGCTCACCGGATAGGAGTGGTTCACCCCGTACATCGGGATGCCAATGACGTCGTCGGCCGCCTCGACGAGCTCCTTCGGGAGCCCGGCACGCTCGCTGCCGAAGAGCAGCACGACGTCGCGCGGGTACTCCTGCACATCGAAGATGCTGCGCCCGATCGCCTCATGCGCCGGCCAGCCATACAGCGCCTCGGCGTGGCGATTCCAAAGCGTGATGCGCCCGCCGGCATCAGTGGCGATGACAGCT
>JAKLDZ010000256.1 GCA_022703255.1 Myxococcota bacterium
ACACGCCGAACAACCCGACCGGCAGGGTGTTCGATCGGCAGGAGTTGCAGGCGGTCGCGGACCTGTGTCTCGAGTGGGACGTGGTGGCGATCACCGACGAGATCTACGAGCACATCGTGTACGACGGCCGGCGGCACGTGCCGTTGGCGACGCTGGACGGGATGGCGGAGCGGACGGTGACGATCTCGTCGTGCTCGAAGACGTTCTCGGTGACGGGATGGCGTGTGGGGTACGCGATTGCGTCGGCGGAGCGGACGGATGCGATCCGCAAGGTGCACGACTTCGTGACGGTGGGGGCGCCGGCGCCGCTGCAGGAGGCGGGGGCGGCAGCGCTGCGGCTTCCGGACGCGTACTTCGAGCAGCTTTCGGTGCACTACGGCGAGCGGCGCGCGCGCATGATCGAAGCGTTGCGATCGAGCGGGCTGGAGCCGGTGTGCGTTCCCGAGGGGGCGTACTACGTGCTGGTGGACATCGGGGGATTCGGGTGGCCCGACGACGACCTGTTTGCGCGCGAGCTGGTGCGTCGAGTGGGCGTGGCCACGGTGCCCGGATCGAGCTTCTTCCACGAGCCCTCGATGGGGAGGGATCTCATCCGTTTCTGCTTCCCGAAGCGGATGGAGACGATCGATCGGGCGGGCGAGCTGCTGCGGTCGGGGCTCGAGCGGATGCGCAGGGAGGTCCCGTCTCGATAGCGGAGCGCGTCAGCCGCCCGTCGCCGCCCGCGCGATGGCGCCTCCCGTGTGTCGTGTCGTCCGGGCGGAGTGCGCGCCGCCACGGCTCGGCGTGCTCTCCGCCTTGACCTGGGGTGGGGCGACTTCTACGCTGGGCAGTCAACTTCGATGAGGAAGACTGTCTCCCTGCTGGTTCTTTCGGCTGCCGTTCCGCTGGGGATGGCGCTGGGATGCCAGGCTGTGCTCGGCATCGAGGTGCTCGAGGAATCTCCTGCGGAGACGTCGTCGGATGGCGGGGCGGACGCGGCGAGCGAAGCCATGCCCGACACGTCGGGGTCGTCTGACGTCAGTGCCGAGACAGCCGCTGATGTCGAGGTGGTCGACGCAGCTTCGGAGACCGTCCCTCCTTTCGACGCCTCAACGGAGGGGGGCTCCTGCGATCCGGAGTGTCCGACCCTGGGGCTGGCGCGTCCGCCGTGCAAGCCGGCAGTTGCCGACAGCCCGTCGTTGCCGGAGCCTCTGTTGTTCGCGGTTCGCACGATGATGACGGGCATGAATCCGGACCACCCGGATGAATGGCTCGACCTCGGTTTGGATCTCGACTGTCTCTTCACCGACGAGCAAGGGCAGCCCCCGTCGTGCATTCCAGCCCCCGACGCGGGATCGAAGCAGAACGGGAAGGATGGCCATCAGGGGAGGGACAACAGCTTCGGCAGCAACATCGGCGCGAAGGTGCGCGAGATGACGAAGGTGTTGGGCAAGAACTACGAGGATTCGCTCAACAAAGGGCTGGAGGTCGGGTTCCGCGGCATCCTGCTCGAGGTGGGGGACTACAACGGCGAAGCCGATGATCCGAACGTGTGGGTGACAGTCCTCAGCGCGGGCGGCACGGTGGACGACGGCGGCAACTATGTGAAGCCGGGGTGGATGGGCAAGGATGTGTGGACGGTGGAGAGCTCCAACTTCCAGGCGGGCTCCTTCGAGCCGCTGTTCAAGTCCACACAGGCGTACGTCTCGGGTCGCGTGCTGGTGGCGAAGATGCCGAGCGGGCTGCCGCTCACCGTCAGCGGTGAGGCTGCCGGGTTGAAGTGGACGCTGGATCAGACCACGGTTCTCTTCAAGATGGACCCTCAGCACACCTACCTGACCGACGGCGTCATCGCAGGAGTGTGGCCGGCGGCGCTTGCCGCCGACTCGATCGCAAGCGTTCTTGCGTCCATCGGAACGTGCCCGGACGATCCGGGCTCCAAGCTGATCGAGCCGCTGATCGCGGACTCGCTCGACATACGCGACAAGGCCGTCGCTCAACCGCAACTGGACTGCCAGGCGATCTCGGTCGGTCTCGGATTCGTGGGAATGGTTGCGCGCCGAGGCCCGATCATCGATCCGGCGCCAGCCAAGCCCGACCCATGTGCGAAGGACGCGGGGGCTGACTCCCCGTAGCCTGCGGCGGGGGGGTGCGGTCACGACCGATCGCTCCCGAACCTGGATCGCGCAGCCGAACGTTCCGCTACCGCGGCACCATTGCAGATACTACACTCCACCATTCACATGGCCCCCTCGCGTCCAGATCTCCCCGTCAGCCCAGGCGATGTCATCGACGGCAAGTACCGCGTCGAGTCGATCGTTGGCGTCGGCGGCATGGGGTACGTGGTGGCAGCCACGCACGTCGAGCTCTCGCAGCCGGTCGCGATCAAGTTCCTGCTCCCGGACTTCGCGGGCAATCCCGAGGCCGTCGCCCGCTTCCAGCGAGAGGCGCAGTCGGCCGCGCGCATCCGCAACGAGCACGTGGCGAGGGTCTTCGACATCGGCCGGATGTCGGGATTGGGGCCGTATCTGGTGATGGAGTACCTGGTCGGCTCGGACCTCGCCGCCGAGCTGCAGGACTGGAAGTGCATGTCGGTCCAGGATGCGGTCGATCTGCTGATGCAGGCCTGCGAGGGCACCGCGGAGGCTCACGCTCTCGGCATCGTGCACCGCGATCTGAAGCCTGCGAACCTGTTCATCGTGCGCGGGCGCGGCGGCGAGCCGAACGTCAAGCTGCTCGACTTCGGCATCTCGAAGACGCTGCCCACCGAGGGGCAAGCTCCCGTTGATCTCACCGCGACCACCAGCGTGATGGGGTCGCCTTCGTACATGTCGCCCGAGCAGATCCGCAGCTCCAAGCTCGTGGACTATCGCACCGACGTCTGGGCGCTGGGCGTGATCCTGTTTGAGATGCTGGCCGGCGTCACGCCCTTCGAGGCGGACAGCGTGCAAGGGATGTGCGCAGCGATCGCTGCCGATCCCGTGCGTTCTCTGCGAGCGCTGCGGAGTGACATCCCGGAGGAACTCGCGGCCGTGGTCATGCAGTGCCTCGAGAAGGACCCTGCGAAGCGCGTGCAGCACGTGGCCGACCTGGCGACGGCGATCGCGCCATTCGGATCGGATGCGGCGCGTCGCGGGGCTCAGAGGATCCTCCGGATCAGCGTCGAGGGGGCGAGCACGATGTTGCTCAACTCGCCGCAGATCCGTACGTTCGGCCCTCCCACCGCGAATGCGTGGTCCGCCGCATCCCCGACCGCGCATCGCCGCCCGCGGGCTGTGCTCGTGTTCGCGGGAATCGCGATCGCTGCCGTGGTGATCGGCGGCGCCCTCGCCGTGCGCGGAAGCGGGGAGAGCGAGGTCGTAGCCGCCGCGAGCAGCGACTCCGCGAGCGCGGCTCCCGCGCCCACGCCCTGCGCACCTGTCGTGGCGTCATCGGAGCCTGCCGCGCCTGTCGCACCTGCTGCTGCATCGCTCGTGGCATCCTCGGCACCCGTTCGGGTCAATGCGCCGCCCGTGAAGCCGCCGCCCGTGAAGCCTCCGCCCGGTGAGGGCGCGAAACCTGCCAAGGGAGGACCCGTTGTCGATCCGCTCGCGGAGCCGTGAGCTGCGCCTCGCCGCGCTGTGCCTGATGGCGGCGATCTCCGTGTCGTCCGCGGGCAACGCCAGGCCTGCGGGCAACGACGCCGTGCTGGCGCGGTCCCTGTTCGACAGCGGCAAGGCCTTGATGTCCGCTGGCAAGACCGACGAGGCTTGCGACAAGTTCGCCGAGAGCCAGCGTCTCGACCCGCGCAGTGGCACCCTGCTCAATCTCGCTGTCTGCAGGGAAGAACAGGGCAAGATCGCGACAGCCTGGCTGCTGTTCCAGGAAGCGATCCCGCTGTCGCGGAACGACGAGCGTCCGGATCGCGAGAAGCTGGCGAAGGACAAGCTGGCTGAGATCGAGCCCAGGCTCCCCCGCCTGGCGATCGAGGTGCCGTTTCCGGTCGACGCGATCGAGGTCTCGCTGGATGGCGTCGCTGTCGGCAAGGCGGCGTGGAGCGAGGCCGCACCGATCGATCCCGGGGACCACCGGATCACGGTGAGAGCGCCAGGAAAGAAGCCTTGGAGCACCCTTGTCAGGGTCGGCCCGTCCGCCGACAGACACGTCGTACGCGTGCCCAATCTCGAAGACGACCGGGTGGCCGTCGCTCCCGCTGCCTCGTCCGCGTCAGCGCCCGCCCCACGACCCGAGCCTCGCCCTGTCCTGCCAGAGCGCAGCAACACGGCCGCGTACGTGATCGGCGGAGCCGGCATTGCCGCGCTGGGCGTTGGCGCGTTCTTCGGGTGGCGCGCATCGAAGAAGTGGGACGATGCCCAGTCGAACTGTACGGGCGACGTGTGCAACGCGCAGGCTGAGTCGCTCAGCAGGGAAGCGAACACCGCGGCGTGGGTGTCGAACGTCGGCGTGGGGCTCGGTCTGGTCGGCATTGGCGTGGCGACCTGGCTGCTGGTCAGCGCGCCCGGCGACAGGCCTCACACGAAGGCTGGCGTGCAGGCTTCCCCGATCGCGGGCACGTCGACGTTGGGTCTCGGCGTGAGCGGAAGGTTCTGAACGTATCCAGCCGATGATGGAAGGGCACTGGAGGGATGGATCGCCCGGGCACTCCCCGCAGCCGAGCCCGCCCCGTGCTCTGGCTCGCCAACGGCTACGGCGACGGCGAGGGCTACGGCGACGGCGAGGGCGAGGGCAACGCCCACCGGTTGCCGCTCGGAATCGAAGCACTTGCCCTTCGATCAAGCTGGGCTCGCGCTTGAACTGCTCGAAGGTGGTACGCAGGGCAGCATCGCGCTCGGTAGGCGACTCGAAGTACCGGTTGTGCGTCGTCGCGCGCCAGGTTGTCTTCCACACGCGCTCGATTGCGTTGAACTCCGGAGCGTAGGGGGGCAGCCGATGCGGGAGGGGGCGGTTCCGATGTCCGGTCTACCGAGGGCCAACCCGGCGAATCACGCAGCCAGCGCCTTCAGATACCCGAGCGTTCCGGGCACGTCGCGCAGCAAGCGGAGCAGCACGTCCATGGCGCCGGTCTGCACGTTGCGCCCCGCTTCCCATCGCGAGACGGTGTTCTGTCCCAGGTGCAGCAGCTTCGCCAACTCCGCCTGGGTCAGCCCGTGGTGCTCCCGGACCGCGCGAATCTCGTCTGCTGACAGGAGGCGGTACTTCTTTCGGTACGCACCGATCGCGTCGGCGCGCAGGCGCCGAGCATCCTCGAGGCGAAGCACGACCTCTCCGCACTTCGAGCAACGCAAGTGCGAGGCTGCGATCTTCATGTCTTCCCCGTTGACCGGATATGCGAGCCGGCCGCGGGTCTCCTTCATGGCGGTGCCGCAAGACGGGCAGGCGTCGTTGGCGATGGCAGCAGTTGGCCGAGCTCCGCCGGGGCGATGGTTGCGCGTGGGCCTACTCATTGCTGTTCTCCTCGTCTTCGTGCAGCGAGACCACGATGCAGTCCTGGCGGATGGCGACCTTGAGATACAGCACCGTCGCGGCGATCTTGGGTTTGAACACGTAGAGCCACTCGTTCGTGAGCGATGATCGAAGACGGCCGGCGCAATCGCTCGCCTCCAGGCGCTGCAGCAGGAGCAGGACATCTTCCTGGTCGATGCCAAGCTCGAGCGATGCAAGCTCGCACAGGGCCTTGTGGGTGATCCGGACGCTTCCCGCAACCGCGAGCTTGCGGATTCGTTCGAGGGTTCTTGGGATCCAGGAGGGCATCGATCACCCTGGAGGTAATTTGGCATATGGTGAGATCCGCGGCAAGCTCTGCCGCGCACTCCAGGAACGCACTCCAGCGTCCGTGCCCGGTGTCAGGCGTGCGTCGCGGCCGGCAGCACGCGAAGCGGTCGCACGACGAAGGTCGCGACGTCCTTCCACGCCGGCGCTCCCTTGGTGTCGATGGTGAGCGCCACGCACCAGCACGACTGGTTGTCACGCGCCGAGGCGGGACGAGGGATGAGGGGCGGTGTCAGCCGGGGACGACTTCGAGGATCTTGCGCGCGACCTGCTCGCCGTAGGCTCTGCAGGCGATCAGGGAATCATTTCGTGGCACGAACTTTGTGAGCAGGGGTTCGCCGACGAGGTCGACCTTGAGCTCCTGCAGGGCGGCGACGACTTGGGGACCGACGGCGGGGCTCCAGCCGTAGGAGCCGAAGGCACCGCCGACGAGGCCGCGGGGCTTGAGGCCTTTGAGGTAGGTGAGCAGGTCCGCGACGGTGGGGTACATCTGGCCGTTGAGGTTGGGAGTGCCGATGAGCAGGCCGGCGGCGTCGAGCAGCTCGGTGACGACATCGCTGCGGTGAGCCGTGCCGAGGCGCATGGGCACGACCTCGACACCGAGGTCCGCGGCGCCTTCTGCGATGGCGCGGGCCATGGCGGCGGTGCTCTGCCACATGGTGTCGTAGGCGATCACGAGCTTGCGTCGGGCGCGGCGCGTGGCCCAGGTCTCGTAGTCGGTCAGGAGGCCGTCGATGCCGGAGCGCCAGATCGGCCCGTGATCCGGGGCGATGATGCGGGCGTCGCGGGCCTTGCCGAGGTGGCGCGCGAGCAGGTCGGACATCGGCATCAGGATGTTCGCGAAGTACTTGGCGGCCTCGTAGCGCAGCAGCTCCGCGGGGAGCTGGTCGTTGAAGCGCTCGTGCGACGCCAGGTGCATCCCGAACCCGTCCTGCGAGAACAGCACGCCGTCGCCGTCGAGCATCGAGAACATGCTCTCCGGCCAGTGGATCATGCGCGTCTCGTGGAAGGTCAGGCTGGCGCCTCCCACGTCGACCGCGGAGCCGGTCCCCACGAGCTCCACCGGGGCCTCGAGGTCGAAGTGCGCCCCGAGGGTGGTCCACCCGGCCTTCGAGGTGATCACCTTGGCCTTGGGCACCAGGCGGAGCACGTCGGGGAGGCTGCCGGAGTGATCGAGCTCGGCGTGGTGGGAGACGACGTAATCGATCCGCGAGGGGTCGACGACGGAGCGGACGCGGGCGAGCATTTCGTCGAGGAAGGGGCGCTTGACGGTATCGACGAGGGTGATCTTGTCGGTGACGATGAGGTAGGCGTTGTAGGTGGTACCGCGGCTGGTGAGGTAGCCGTGGAAGTCGCGCAGATTCCAATCGATGGCGCCGACCCAGAAGACGCGGTCAGAGACCTTGACGGCCTGGAAGTGGGAGGGGTTCATGGTGCAAGGCTCTAGGTCGGAGTCGGGCGGCCCGCAACGGGGGATGGGGCAGGGGAGGCGGGGGGGGGCTTCGCAGCCGCGTGGATTTGAGCGGCGGTTGCGCTAGGGTGGGGGCGTCATGCGAAGACGCCGGTGCCGTGGTCGCCGTTTCATCCTGCCCCTGGGGCTCGTTGCGATCGGCGCGGTGGGCGCGTCGGGGTGCGACGACGTGTCCGAGTACACCACCGGTCCCGATGAGCGCTACTGCGGCAGCGTGGTGCCCGGGCCGTTCGTGCGTCAGGGGTTCGGACCGGGCGTCAGGATGCGCATGAGCTTCGACGCCAGCCGGCTCGGAAGCGAGCCTGGGGTGATCAGCACGGACGACGGGACGTTTGGGGAAGCGCCGTTGCGCGCGATACCGCAGCTTCAGAACGACCCGTTGTCGACGCTGCAGTTCGGCGAAGGGCGATCGCGCAACCTGCTGCTCGGGTTGTTGCCAGCGGATGGGCAGACGGCGGTGGCGGTGGTTTCGCTGATGGAGAACGGCGACGTGGAGGTGAGGATCCTGCGTGGCGCGCCGCCTCCGACGGGCGTGAGCGCGGTGCCGGTCCACGAAGCGGGCTCGCTGTTCGCCGTCTTCAAGCTCAGCAAGCAGAGGGGCCTGTGCGGGTTCTAGGGATCGAATCGTCGTGCGACGAAACCGCGGCTGCGATCGTCACCGAAGACGGCGCGATCCACTCGGACGTGGTGCGAAGCCAGATCGAGCTGCACGCGCCCTACGGCGGGGTGGTGCCGGAGCTGGCGTCGCGGCATCACCTGCGGGCGGTCGTGCCGGTGATTCGGGAAGCGCTGTCGAGAGCGTCGATGACGTTGAGCGAGGTGGACGGCATCGCGGTGACGAATCGACCGGGGCTGATGGGGGCGCTGCTGGTGGGGGTACAGGCGGCGAAGGGGCTGGCGCGGGCCGCGAACAAGCCGATGGTGGGTGTGGATCACCTGGTGGGGCACCTGCTCGCGGCATTCCTGCGTGCGCCCAAGTCCACCACGTTCCCGAGCTTCCCGTATGTCGCGCTGCTGGCGTCGGGCGGGCACACGTCGATCTACAGGGTCGACGGGCCGGTGGCCGAGCAGATGCGGGAGCTTGGGGGCACGCGCGACGACGCGGCGGGGGAGGCGTTCGACAAGGTGTCGAAGCTGGTGGGGCTTGGGTATCCGGGGGGGCCGATCATCGACAAGCTGGCCGCGCAGGCGGCGTCGGCGGAGGAGTTGAACCAGGTGCTCGACCAGCTGCAGGCAGAGCGTCTGCTCTCCGACCGGCGTTTTGCCAGCCAGCG
>JAKLDZ010000257.1:0-3237 GCA_022703255.1 Myxococcota bacterium
CGAACCGCCGCCCCGGACTTCGGCCCCAGCCGGATCCGGGGTCGGAAGGGGGAGATGTCGGGCATCGCCGCTCTGGCCGACCACCGCGAAGGCTCACAGCCTGGTGGACTTGGCAGGCCGAGGATGCTCCGGGCAGAATGGAGCGAACCTGGGGGAAGGATACGGCGTGTTGTTCGGGTCACTTCCCGAGCGTAGGCTCGGGTTCATGCGTCGATTGACGATGGTAGCGATTCTGGTCCCGGTGGCGACACTGCTGGTCTCATGCAAGCCTGGCGCGCTGATGCGAAAGGTGCGGTCCGAGCCTCCGACGGCGAGCCAGGCGCTGAAGGACCAGCCATCGTGCAAGAAGGGTGAGCTGCCCGAGTATTCGACGCCGATGGTCGTGGACATGAAGGGCGCGGTGCGCGGCGATCTCGAGGTCGCGATGCGCCAGGGGCTCGTGGCGGTTCGATGGGATTGCGATACCCTCGAGGTGCTGCCCGACTGCCGGGCAGAGGGGAGCTATGGCTACTTCGGGTTCACGCCCAAGCAGGAGCTGGTGCGACTCGAGGACAACGACGAGCTCAAGGCGAACCTGCCCGTCTCCGCCGGCGTGATCGGCGCCGAGCTCGGTGGTGAGTTCCAGCGCGGCACCACGCTCGACATCGCGTTGATGATGATTGGCAAGCAGCGCACCACGCGCGGGAGCATTGCCCGCGCCGATCTGGTCGAGGACCGCCCCGGAGCGTGCGAGACAGCGACCCACTTCGTGCGCGGCGCCACCCTCGGAGCCTTCGTGCTCAAGACCGGCAGCAAGGCCGAGGCTACCACCGCGGCGACCCTCTTCGGCCTGCCCCACGTGGGCAAGATCGGCACGAGCGGGGCAACCTCGAGCAAGGAGGAGCGGCAGAGCTCGGATGGTTCGGTGGAGGCGTGCGGCGGGGCAACGCCACGCGACGCGGAGCCGCCCGGGGCATGCGGGGCGCTGCTGCGTCTCGAGCTGAATCGGATCGACCCGGCGGGCGCCGCCGTGACGCGCCGGGAGTCTCCGCAGGTGCAAGACCCGTGTGGAGGCGGACGGGTGCTGGCGCAGGGCAAGTGCACCGAGGCGGTCAAGGCCAAGACGTACCTGTGCAAGCCCTCGGACGTGAAGGACTGCGAGGCGCAGTGCGCGCTCGGCGACGCGGGGAGCTGCAGTCGGATGGGCTACTTCCGCCAGGAGGGGCTGCACGGGCAAGACAAGGATCCGGCGGCGGCTGCCGCTCTGTATGACAAGGCGTGTGAGGGGGGGTGGCCGTTGGGGTGCGCGAGCCTGGCGGCGCTGCACGCCCAGGGGATCGGCGTGAAGCGTGATCCGAAGAAGGCCGTGACGCTGCTGACGCGCGCGTGCGACGCAGGGTGGCCGACGAGCTGCTCGTTCCTCGGGACGGTGATGTACATGGGGAACCTCGTGCCCAAGGATCGTTCGGCGGCCGTTCCATTCCTGCGCAGGGGCTGCGAGGGCGGTGCGCCCGAGGGCTGCTTCCTGCTCGCCGAGGCTTCGCGCAACGGCGAAGGGGGAGAGGCCAAGGACCCGGGCAAGGCCCGGCGCTACTTCCGGATGGGCTGCGACGGCGGCGATCCCATGTCGTGTTTCGGTCTGGGCGTCGCGCTGCAGAACGGCATCGGCGGCGCCAAGGACGCGCCCGGCGCGCGCGCTCCCTTCGACAAGGCGTGCAAGTCCGGGCTCGCCGAGGCCTGCGAGGCGCTCGGCAAGAAGTAGCCCGGGACTACGCTTCTCGTCTGCCCTGCGCGGAGGGGAGCGCTTCAGTCCGGTCCCGGCTCTTCGCGTCGGGGGGGGCGGATTCCGCTGCTGCACTCCGTTCCCGAGAAGAGCCCCGCCTGCTCGCGATCTGTCGGAATCGTTCGTCTGCCGAACGACGCTCGGCGCCCGGCTCACCGGGGCGCATGTCCGGACGCTGGGACTGCCCTGCACCCGGAGCTTCCGAACGCTGGTGCATTTGCAGGATTCTTCTTGTTATCGAACACAACGTCGGATAAGGGACCCGCCATGTCCCGCCCAGCTCTTTTGGCCCCTTTCGTCTCGCTGTCCCTGTCCGTGTGCGCTGGAGGCCTCGCTTTCGCCGATGAGCCGCAGCCCGCTCCGCAGCCCACGACAGCCTCCGCACCGCAGCCCGCACCGCAGTCTGTCGGGCAGCCGCCCGACGTGATCGTGCTCAAGGACGGCGGGATGCTTCGCGGAACGATCGTGGAGATGGACGCGAAGAAGGACGTGACGATCACGCTATCGGACGGGAAGTCCCGCACGGTATCGATGACGGACGTGGAGTATGCGGGGCCGGAGTCCGAGAGACCGGCTCGGGGCCAGGCGCGGCCCGCCGCGACGCGGACCGCCGGGGACCGGGAGTATCGCCCGATGGTCACCGTGGATGCGAAGCCGGCCCGACTCGACTTCACGGCCAACGGAGAGGATGTCTCGCTCCACATCAAATCCGGTAGCGCCATCGGAGATCGCGCCGTCGCGATTGGCTATGATCTCGTCTGTACCGCGCCCTGCACTGCCACCATCCCGGCCGGAAAGCACCAGCTCGCACTCTCGAAGGGCACCCGCACTCCTGTCGCTCCCAAGGCCCTCGTGGAGGTCCCCGGAGACTCGAGGGTCCAGGGAGAGTACGTGTCGAGGTCCGGGACCCGCGCCGCCGGCTGGGCGCTCTTCGGCCTCGGGACCGCGTTCGGATTGGTTATCGGGATGTCCGGCGACACCGATAGCGACACGTTCGTCTACGGCACGTTGATCATGCTCGGCTCCGCCGCGATCGGTTTCCCGATGGCCTTCACCCGCGACAAGGTCCGGATCTCCGTCGTGCCGGCAACCGTCAGCTCCAAGGGCACCCCACGGACCAGCGGCGCCCACTGGCCCGGCGGGATCGCCCTGTCCGGCAACTTCTGACCCAGCGCCTACTCCTCGTCTGCAACGGGAGACGTGCCCCTTGACCGCACCGATACCGTCGCCCCCGCCTACTCCTCGTCTGCAGGGGGAGACGGGCGTCGCACCGGCGCCGCGGGAGCGGGCGCTTTGACCGGTTTGTCGGCCGGTTTTGCCTTTGCGGCGCCCTTGGCGTGATCGGCGGGCGCGCCCTTGGCAGGCGTCGGCTTCGAGGGTGTCGCGGTCTTGGTGGCGGTCGTTGCCGCGGGCTTCGCAGCAGTCGTTGCCGCGGGCTTCGCAGCAGTCGTTGCCGCGGGCTTCGCAGCAGTCGT
>JAKLDZ010000257.1:3337-8474 GCA_022703255.1 Myxococcota bacterium
GTTGCCGCGGGCTTCGCAGCAGTCGTTGCCGCGGGCTTCGCAGCAGTCGTTGCCGCGGGCTTCGCAGCAGTCGTTGCTGCGGGCTTCGACGCCGCTGCGGGCTCGTTCTCAGCCTTCTTCGCCGCCGCCATGCGCGTTCTCAGCTTGCCGCGCAGCCCCGTCTGCAGCTCGCGAACCTTCAGTGCCTCGTCGCGCGTGACGTTGCCGTCGGCCCCGACTCGCTCCACCTCGACCCACACGGGACGCGCTTCTTCGTCGAGCATCTTGCGGATCGCCTTCTTGCGCTCCGTCGTGACGTTGTGGAAGTCGAGCTTCTTTTCGATGGAGGCCCAGAGGTTGTCGATGCGTTTCTCGACCTGCTTGCGATAGTCCGCGGCCTTGATCGGGTACGACGGGCGGGCAAAGGCGGGGGATGCGGCGGCGCAAAGCGCGAGGCCGGCGAGGGAGGCGAACAGGAGCTTGCGAAGGGCGAGCATGGTGGACGGCGGGATGGAGACCAGAAAAAATGGGCGGGGTCAAGCCGCGGTGGTCGCACACGGTCACGGTCACGGTCACGGTCACGGTCACGGTCACGGTCACGGTCACGCGCCACGGGGCTCGCGCTCGAACACACCGAACGCGCTCGTCGCGGTCACTTCCCCTCCACAGCCAAGGGGTTGGGAAGGGGGGGTGGAGGCACCTCCGCGGGCCGAGGCTGTCCCGCGGGCCACTCCCTGGCACATCCAGGCCCACACGTTGCCGCCCGCAAGTCCCTTCATTCTGCCTCCTTCGTCCCGAGGCACGCGACCTGCACAAGCGCGTCCCGGTGCCCCGCGTGGCACAGGGAGAACGTCATGAGAAACACTCTTGGGTGGCTTTGCACGGCGGCATCGGTCATCGCGATCGCGGGCTGCGGAACCGAAAGCAGCTTGGACCCCAATCCCGTCCCGCAGGATCCCGCGGGCGAGTTCGTTTCCGATAACCCCAGCGGAACGCAGGAGGGCTACGACGACAACTCGCCGAGCGCGGGCGCGGCCGGCTCCGCGGGCTCCAGCTCCGCATCCGATGCCGGCGCCTCCGAGGACAGCAAGGACGAAGCCTCCAAGGCGATCGTCGAGGCCGACATCATCCAGGTCCACGGCGACAAGCTCTACGCCCTCTCCCAGTACGGCGGCCTCGCCATCGTCGACGTCAGCAACCCCGATGATCTCAAGATGCTCGGACGCTGGCGCGTGGCCGGAATGCCCTTCGAGATGTACCTGCGCGACGGCGTCGTCTACGCGATGTATTCGAGCTTCTATCATCTCGAGTGGGACGACGCGGCCAAGAGCGCGCAGTGGGTCACCAGCAGCCGTGTCGTTGCCCTCGACGTCGGTAACCCCGCTTCGATCCAGCAGCTCGCCACCTTCGACATCCCCGGCGAGGTCAGCGACTCGCGCATGGTCGGCGACGCCATGTACGTCGTGTCCTACGAGTCGAACTACTGCTGGAGCTGCTCGAGCGAGCCGCGCACCACGGTGACCTCCCTGGCCGTGGCGAACCCCAACGACATCCACAAGGTCGATCAGCTCGCCTACGCCGACGGCGGCTACTCCTGGGGACGACGCAGCATCAGCGTCACGCAGGACAGGATCTACGTCGCCGGCCCCGAGTGGTACGACGACTCCAACGGCACGCACACCGATCACTCCACCATCCAGGTCGTGGACATCACCGACCCGGGCGGCGATCTGGTCCCCGGCGCCAGCGTCGCGGTCTCCGGCCAGATCGAGAGCCGCTGGCAGATGGACGAGTACGAGGGCGTCCTTCGCGTGATCAGCCAGCCCGGTAGCTGGTGGAGCGGCGACGGCGCGCCGGTCGTCGAGACCTTCCAGGTCGTCACCTCCCAGCAGCTCGCCCCTCTCGGCCAGCTCACCATGACCATCCCCGCGGGCGAGCGCCTGCAGAGCGTGCGCTTCGACGGCTTCCGCGGCTATGCCGTGACCTTCGTCCAGACCGACCCGCTGTTCACCCTCGACCTGTCCGACCCGGCGACCCCCAAGCAGCTCGGCGAGCTGCACATGCCGGGCTTCCTGTATCACATGGAGCCCCGCGGAAACCGCATGATCGCGCTCGGTCGCGACGACGGCAACGACGCGGGCGGGTTGACCGTGTCGGTGTTCGACGTCGCCGACATCAACAACCCCACGATGCTGAGCCGCGTGAACTTCGGCTCCGAGTGGGGCTGGCTCCCGGAGGACCAGGACCGCATCCACAAAGCCTTCCGCATCTTCGACTCCGACAACCTGATCGTCGTCCCCTTCGCCGGCTCGAGCTACGACAGCAACAGCTGCTACAGCTACGCCTCCGGCGTCCAGCTCATCGACCTGTTCGGCGATCAGCTCACCGCGCGCGGCGTCGTCCCGCAGCACGGCCAGGCGCGTCGCGCCATCCCCCACAACGGACGCCTGCTCACCGTCTCCGACGATCGCGTCGCCTCGTTCGACATCGCCGACCGCGATCACCCCAAGCAGAAGTCGAGCCTCGCGTTCGTCCACAAGGCCTACCAGTCCAAGGTCGTCGGCCAGGCGGTCGCGCAGATCTCCAGCGACTGGTGGACCGACCGCTCCACCCTCGTCATCTCGCCCCTCGCCGATCCCGATCGCGGCCACCCGCTCGCCGAGGTCGATCTGCAGCCGCTGCTGAAGAAGAGCGGCGACAAGTGCGACTACTACTACGGCAACGGCTTCTACGACGCGCGTCTGTTCGCCAACGGCACCAAGCTGTACATGGTCTGGAGCGAGGGATACTCCTACTACTACGACGGGCAGAACGAGCAGCCCAAGACTGCCGTGGCGGTGTTCGAGCTCGCCGATCCCTATCACCCGGTGCTCGAAGGGCTCGCGCGGCTCGATGTCCCCATGGGCTGGTCCTGGTACTACGACGACTACGCCTGGGGCTACGGCTGGGGTTCGGGCCCCGTGTCCGCAGGCAAGTCCGTCGTCCAGCACGGCTCCACCATCGCCGTCCTCACCGGCATGCAGCCCTACTACTGGTACAACGATCCCTCGCAGCCCGCCCCCATCCCCAGCGTCTACCTCATCGACCTGTCCAACCCTGCGACGCCGACTGTCGCATCGTCGTTCCCCCTGCCCGCAGGCACCAACCAGACCCTGCTGCAGACCGACGGCGCAACGCTCCTGTCGTCGCACTCGGTCCCGCTGCAGAGCGACCCCTCGAAGGTGAAGTTCTACCTCGACCGCTTCGACATCTCGAACCCGGCCCAGCCGCAGTCCTCGAGCCCCGTCAACGTCCCCGGCTCGCTGCTCTCCTTCGACCACGCAACCCATCGGGGCATCTTCGTCGACTACAAGCGCGAGATCCTCGCGACCTCCGACTACTCCGAGTGCTACTCCCAGGGCGGTCGCGTCGAAGACTACGAGTACAACTACGACGCCGGCACCGCGACCTTCACCTGCTCGCGCTACGACCACACCTTCCGTCTCGCTCAGTTGGGCAACAACGGCGCCTGGCTGCTCGACTCCCTCGATGTCGACGACGGCAAGATCCAGTCGATCTCCATCGGCGAGGACCGCGTGTTCGTCATGCGCGGAAGCTGGTCCTACTACTACTGGGGTGACAGCACCCAGCCGCCGCCCGAGTCCACGCTGCAAATGATCTCCGGCATGACCACGGGCGACCTGCAGGCATCCACCCCCCTCGTCGTCGACAACGACCCCTACTCCTGGGGCAGAGTCGTCGCCATCTCCGGCCACAAGGCCGTGCTGCACGGCGACTACCCGCCTCACATCTCCGTGTACGACTCGAGCAACCCCGCCCTGCCGCAGCTCATCAAGAAGGCCGACACCTTCGGCTACGTCTACAACGTCGAGCTCGCCGGCAACCAGGCCATCTGCTCCCTCGGCCCCTGGGGCCTGCAGACCGTCTCCCTCGGCAACTAGCCCCTCGCTCTGCGCTCCCTGCGCAGCTCACCCCGCAGCCTCCGCCCCTCCTCCCTCGCTCCCTTCGCCTTCGCGCGGCCTTGTCCCTCCCCGCCGACCCGTGCTTCGCTACGCCCCATGCGTCGAACCGTTGCCGCTCTCGCCGTGCTGACCGCCTCCTGCCATTGCCCTCCCCCTGCAGCCTGCCCCTGCGCTCAGCCGTCGGCTCCCCCTTCGGCCTCCGCCCCGTCCGTCTCCGAAGCCCCCTCCGCGGCCGGACAGTGTGTCGATTCCCCCGAGCCCAGAGTCCACGAGATCGAGACCGTCGACGACACCCTCCTCTTGCGCCTGTACGCCGATGGTTTCGTGGATCTTTCCCCCCGCGAACGAGTCCTCGCCTACTGGCTCTCGCAGGCTGCCATCGCGGGGGAGCCGATCACCTGGGACCAGCGCAGCCGTCACGGCCTCGCCCTCAAGGAGCTCTTCGAAGAGCTCACGCTGCACGCGGCGGCGATCGATCCCTCGGCTCGCCCGAAGCTCGAGGTCTTCGCGAAGAAGCTGTTCCTCAACAAGGGCGTCTACGACGGCTGGACGCAGAAGAAGCTGGTCCCGCCCTTCACCCGTGAGGAGCTGAAGGCTGCGGCGCACGCGGCTTGGAAGGACGGCGCGAAGCTGGCGTCGGTCACCGACGAGGCATCCCTCGGCAAGCTCCTCTCGTCGCTCGACAAGATCCTGTTCGATCCGTCGTACGAGCCGATGGGCGTGGACAAGAGTCCGCCCAAGGGAAAGGACCTGATCACGGCCTCGGCGGCGAACTACTACGAAGGGCTGACGCTGAAGGACGTGGCGTCGTACAAGGAGACGCATCCCCTCAACAGCAAGCTCGTCAAACGCGGCGGCAAGATCGAGGAGCGCGTGTATCGGGCCAAGGGCGACGGGCTGTACGGGGCCCAGCTCGGCAAGGTGGTCGAGGCGCTGCGTCAGGCGCTCCCGCACGCGCAGGATGCGCAGCGCAAGAACCTCGAGGCCCTGGTGGAGTACCTCGAGACCGGCGACCACGAGGCGTATCGCAGGCACGCGATCGGGTGGGTGAAGGACACCTCGACGGTGGATCTGATCCTGGGGTTCGTGGAGCAGTATGGCGATCCGCGGGGCGTGCACGGTGAGTACGAGGCCGCGGTGTTCGCCGTGGATCGGGGTCGATCGGCGCTCATGCAGAAGGTCGCGGCAGAGGCCGG
>JAKLDZ010000258.1 GCA_022703255.1 Myxococcota bacterium
AGGTGCGGCAGCCGGCGCGGGTGCCGTCGGGGCGCGCGCAGAACACGCACGCGACGTCCATCTCGGCGCCCGGCTCGACGAACGGGAAGTAGCTGGGGCGGAAGCGCACGGTGACCTGAGCGCCGTAGTAGCGATGGGCGAAGGCGGTGAGCACGCCCTTGAGGTCTGCGAAGCTGACGTGCTCGTCCACGAGGAACCCCTCGATCTGGTGGAACATCGGGGAGTGGGTGACGTCGTCGTCGCGGCGATAGACCGCGCCGGCGCCCACGATGGCGAGGGGAGGCGCGTGGGTGGACATTTCGCGGATCTGGACGGTGCTCGTGTGAGTGCGAAGCAGGACGTCGTCGGAGACCCAGAAGCTGTCCTGCATGTCGGTCGCCGGGTGATCGGGGGGGAAGGCGAGCTTGCGGAAGTTGTTCTCCTCGAGGTCGATCTCGGGGCCTTGGGAGATGGCGAAGCCGAGGTCCTTGAAGATGCCGAGCAGCTCGTCGCGGGTCTGGATGATCGGGTGGACGTGTCCGCGCCGGGTGGGCACGCGTCCGGGCAGCGTGAGGTCGAAGGGGCGCGCGTGCAGCTCGGCCTCGCGCTGGGCGCGGGCCAGTGCGGCGAGGCGATCGTCGAAGGCCTTCTCGACCTCGGACTTGAGCACGTTGACGTTGGCGCCGACCTGCTTGCGCAGCTCAGCGGGGAGCGATCCCATCTGCTTGAGGACGGCGGTGAGCTCGCCCTTCTTGCCGAGGAAGCGAGCGTTGGCGTCTCGGAGCTGCTGCTCGCTCTGCGCGGCGTCGAAGGCGACGCGATACGCTGTGCGAATGGCTGCGAGTCCCTGATCGATCTGCTGCAGTACGTCGGACATGGCGAGCGCATCTTGGAACGCGCGCGGGGCGAGTGCCAAGGGGAAAGGGGCGGTCGCACGCGATGGAGCGCGCGGATCGACGAGAGAGAGTGCGGGGGAGCGAACGCCTCAGGTGGAGGCGAGCTTGCAGATGCTGGTGAAGGTGGTGGGGTCGGCGATCGCGAGGTCGGCGAGGATCTTGCGGTCGAGCGCGACGTTGGCCTTCTTGAGAGCGTTGACGAGGCGGCTGTAGGTGGTGCCGTTCATGCGGGCGCCGGCGTTGATGCGAGCGATCCACAGGCGACGGAAGTCGCGCTTGCGGAGGCGGCGGCCGATGTACGAGTAGATCCACGCCTTGTGGACGGACTCGTTGGCGAAGGCGAACAGCTTATGGCGCGAGCCGAAGAAGCCTTCGGCGCGGTTGAGGATGCGATTGCGACGGCGACGAGCCTTGAATCCGCGTTTTGCCCTGGGCATTGTGGTTCTCCTTCAATCAGCCGTAGGGGAGAAGCAGGTGCTTGATCCGCTTCTCGAAGGCCGTGTCGACCATGTCGTTGTTGCGAAGGCGACGAAGCCTCTTGCGGTTCTTGTTGCTCAGGCCGTGGTTGCCGCCTCCCTTGGTTCGGCGCACGCGTCCGGTGCCCGTGACCCGGAAGCGTTTCGCGGCGGCGCGATTGGTCTTCATTTTCGGCATGGTGGGAGCCCTCACTTGAATACTGATCCCGGCCGCGAGGCCGGGGGGCCGTTATGCTTCCCAGGGGCCACCCGCGCCGGGTGAATACCGGGCGGGCCGTTGGAGCCCAGGGGAAAGCGGAGGGGCGTTATGCTCGACCCCGTCACCGAAGTCAAGGGCACGCTTCGCGCTTCCCTCGTCCCTCCGGCCTCCGCGCCGCCCCCCACATTCCACATTCCACGTCCCCCTGCCAACACCGACTCCCTTCCCCCGGCTGCCCCGGCTATGATGTGAAGTTGATCGATGCCTGCGCCTCGTCCCGCCACCCTGCGCCCCGTCCCCTCCCCCAGCCCTCTGGCCCCGGGAAGCGTCGTGGTTGGCAAGTACCGCCTCGAGTCCCTCATCGGTCAGGGCGGCATGGGGGAGGTCTGGATCGCCACCAATCTGGTCCTCGAGAGCCGGGTCGCCCTCAAGGTGCTGCTCCGCTCTCTGCAGAAGCACGAAGAGGCCGCGCAACGACTCCTGCGCGAAGCGCGCGCCGCGGCCCGCGTCAGCCACCGCAACATCGTCCAGGTCTTCGACTTCGGCTACATCGAAACCGGCCAGCCCTTCATCGTCATGGAGCTGCTGCGCGGCGAAAGCCTCGGCGAACGCCTCGTCCGCGCCATCCGCTTGCCCGCCATCCAGGCCGTCGAAATCCTCGTCCCCGTCGCCCACGCCCTCTCCACCGCCCACGCCAAAGGAATCATCCACCGCGACCTCAAGCCGTGGAACATCTTCCTCGCCGTGGACGAGTCCAACACCGAGACCCCGAAGGTCGTGGACTTCGGGATCGCGAAGCTCGACTCCACGCACATGCAGCGGGTGACGACCGACGGCAGCGTGCTGGGGAGCCCGGAGTACCTGTCGCCGGAGCAGGCGCTGGGTGAGACGGACATCGACGCGCGTTCGGACATCTGGGCGCTCGCGGTGACGCTCTACGAGACGATCACCGGCCGGCTCCCGTTCGAGGAGACCGCGTACAACAGGCTGCTGCGCAGGATCATCGAGGACGATCCGATCCCCACGACCGAGCACGCCGCAGGCGACGAGCACCTCTGGGAGATCATCCAGAAGGGGCTTGCGAAGGAGCGCAAGCAGCGTTGGCAGTCGGCGTTCGACATGGGCGCCGCGCTGGAGCTGTGGTTGGAACGACGCAACGTGTTCTCGACCGGCGGGACGTTCCGGAGGAGCTTCGAGGCGGGCGAAGGAAGCTCGCTGGAGCTGACGGACTTCGACGTCGTGGGGGGAGCGGAGTCCACGGTGGACAAGGTGGAGACCCGCGAAGCGGTGCCGGTGCGTCGCGGTCCGGGCAAGCGGATGATCGCCGCCGCGGCAGGAGCGGTCGCTGGGCTCGGCGCCGCCGGGATCGTCGCCGCCTATGCTCTATCCGGCGGGGAGACTCCCGCACCGACGGGCTCCTCCGCGCCGATGATCGCGGGCTCCTCCGCTCCGGTGATCGCGAGTTCCGCCCCGCAGGCCTCACCCTCTGCGACTGCGCAGCCCGACGTGTCGGCACGCGGAGACACGCCACCGGCTGCACCGACGACGTCGCCCGTCGCGACCCCTGCTGCGACCGTGAAGGTCGTCGCGCCACCCCGTGCCGCTCCGCCTCCGGCTCGCACCGGCGGCAAGGCCCCCGGAGTTCCGACCATCCCGACGGAACCCAATTTCTGATACCGAGGAGACATGCGCTCCCATCTCATCGCCCTGCTGTTGGTCTCCGGCGTCTGGGGCTGCTCGGCCATCGTCTCGAGCGAGCTGGACGACAAGCCCAAGTCGGGGGCCGCGGGGGCGGGGCAGGACGCGTCACTCGGAGGCGGAGCGGGCCAGCCGTCGGATGCCTCCACGGATCCAACGTCGGAGCTCGAGGATCAGTCGGCCGAGGTGCCGACCGACGGTGCTGGCGGGGGGCAGGACGGGAGCGTCGATGGGGACGCGGCGCAGGATGACGCGGATGCAGAGTCGAAGTGTCCTGGCTGCGATCCGGCGCTGTGCTGCGACCAGAAGTGCTGCCCGGGCACCGTGTGCCTGTCGGGCACGTGTTCGTCGAGTTGTCAGCTCCCCTATCTGGACTGCGACGGCAACCTTGCGGCCAACGGGTGCGAAGCGAACACCGCCACGGACCCGTCGAACTGCGGAGGCTGCGGAATCCAGTGCCCGTTCAACACGGAGTGCGAGGGCGGGTTCTGCGTCTGCGCAGGCGGGACGGCGGACTGTGACGGCGAGAAGACGAACGGATGCGAGGTGGACACGACGAGCACGCCGGCGCACTGCGGCGGCTGTGGGAAGTCGTGCGCGGCGCAGCAGGCGTGTGTCCAGTCCGGGTGCGAGTGCGCGTCGGGTTTCGCGGACTGCGACCTGGCCGCAGAGAACGGCTGCGAAGTCGATGTCGGAAGCTCGAGCCAGAGCTGCGGAGTGTGTGGCAAGGCGTGCGCGTCGAACGAGGAGTGCGTGGCCGGCGCGTGCGTCTGCCAGGCCGGCTTCCTCGAGTGCAACGCACAGGTTCCCGGGTGCGAGACACCGGGGAGCAGCCAGCAGAGCTGCGGGGCGTGCGGCAACGCGTGCTCGGGCGGGACGCCGGTGTGCAGCGCGGGGACGTGCACGGACGAGTGTCCCGCGGGGCTCACGCTGTGCAACGGCAACGCGTGCATCGACACGCTGACCGATCCGAGCCACTGCGGAGGATGCAACAAGCCGGCGGGAACGCATCAGCACTGCGAAGGCGGGGCCCTGGTGTGTGACGGCGGATGGGGTGACTGCGACAGCGTGGGGACGAACGGCTGCGAGCAGTCGCTGACCGCGAACGAGCACTGCGGGGCGTGCGGCACGACGTGCAAGCCGGGCGCAGTGTGCTCGGCCGGGGACTGCGCATGCTCGGCGACGCGTCCCTTCGATTGCGGCTCGAGCTGCGAGAAGTGCTGCGCGGCCTCCGACTGCAGCGACGGCGACCCGTGCACAACGGACGTGTGCGGAATGGACGGGTGTGTCCACACGGCGTGCGCGCAGGGGACGACCTGCTGCGGCGGCCAGGGGTGCTACGAGTGCTGCACGTCGCAACAATGCGGTTCCGGTCAGACCTGCTCGGGCAACAAGTGCATCGATGGGTGCGACCCGGGCCTCACGCCGTGCAACGGAACGTGCGTGAACACCACGTTCGACCCTGCGAACTGCGGAGCCTGCGGGCACGCGTGCCTGGTCGGACGCCAGTGTTCGAGCAGCGCGTGCACACCTGCCTGGGTCACGTTGTCCGCTTCCGGACAGCTCTCCGGACGTGAGTGGGCGTGCGGCGCCTGGACGTCGGAGCGGCTGTTCGTGTGGGGCGGGCAAGGAGCTGGGGCCACGCTTCTCGCCGACGGGGCGACGTACGATCCGAAGGCGGACGCGTGGGCGAACGTGAGCGGACAGAATGCGCCGGAGTCTCGCGCCAAACCGGTCTGCGTGTGGACGGGATCGCTGGTCCTGGTGTTTGGCGGAGGAAAGCCCGCGACCTCGGTGACGACGAACGCGAGGCGCTATGATCCTGCGACGGACACGTGGCAAGCGATGGCGTCGCCGAATCCGGGGCGATTCGAGCCCGTGGCGCTTTGGACCGGATCGCGTGTGATCGTGTGGGGAGGGGCGAACCAGACGGGTACGGGTCTCAAGAGCGGACAGCTGTACGATCCTGGGACGGACAAGTGGACGCTGATGGACGCCGGAGGAGCCCCACCGGGTACGATCGGCAGCGCGGCGGCACTGGCCGGCAGCAAGATGTACTACTTCGGAGGTCGGACCGGCACGGCGTACTCCGACGATCTGCACGTGTACGACGTCGCGACGAACAAGTGGGGCAAGGTCGGAGACGTTGGTGGCGCCGGGGCGCGGGCCGACGCGTTCATGACGCACGTGGGCGGCAAGCTGCTCATCTGGGGAGGTCGGGACGCGACCCAGAAGGTTCTGTCCACCGGAGGGATCTACGACATCGCGTCCAAGGTCTACACGGCTCTACCCGCGGGGACGCTCGGCGCGCGCGCCGCAGTGCTCTACGAGTCGGGCTGGCTGGCCAAGGCAGGCAACCTCGTGATCCTGCTCGGCGGCGTCGGAACCAGCGGAGTGGTGACCAGCGGCGCAACGTTCGACTTCAACTCGCTGACGGCAACGACAGGACCGACGTGGGCGCCTGCGGGAGATCATCTGCGGGGGATCGCGGGATTCAGCGGTCAGGAGTTCATCGTATGGGGCGGCGTCAACGGATCGGTCATGCAGCAGGACGGAAGCCGATGGGTGCCTTGATTCCGCGCGCATGCCTGCGGGCAGCCGCGCTTGCCTTCCTCGTTATGGTCTCGCCTGCGGCCGCGGACCCTTCCACGCCGGCCGCCTCCGATGTCGCTGCCGCGCGTGAGATGTTCCGGGAAGCTGCTCAGCTCGCGCAGCAGGGCAAGTGGGAGGAAGCTCGTTCGCTCTACGAACGATCCTACTCCCTTCGCCCCTCGACCCTCACCCGCTACAGCCTCGGGCTCGCGCAAAAAGAAACCGGCCGCCTCGTCGATGCCATCGAGAGCTTCCGCGCTTTCCTGCGCGACCCCTCCGACGAAGCGACCGAGCAGTACCGCAGCGCTGCGGAGCAGACCATCCGGGAGCTCGAGCCGAGACTCGCCTCCCTCGTCGTCAACGTGCCCCCGGCCTCGGCGGCGGCGATCGTGACCGTGGACGGCGGCCTGCTGCTTCCCGCCGCGGTCGGCGTCAGCCGCCCGGTGGACCCGGGACGTCACCGGATCGAGGCCAAGGCCAACGGGTTCCAGCTCTTCACGGCGGAGGTCGATCTGTCCGAAGGCGGCTCCGGGGAGGTGACGATCGTGCTGAAACCGGTGGCGGCCGGCGACGGTGCTGGTCTCCTCGGAACGACGGTGCCGCCGGACGCGACATCGGAGCAGGGGCAGAAGCCCCGCACGCTGGCGTGGGCTCTGGCGATCTCCGGAGGCGCACTGCTCGCGGGCGGGGTGACGCTCGGAGTCGTCGGAGTGAGCAAGGCGCGCAACGCCGAGACGAGCGACGACAGCAACGCGTCGAGCGCGCGCACGTTCGCCCTCGTCGGGGACATCACCGCCGGTGTGGGCCTGGTCACGGCCGCGATCGGAACGTGGATGCTGCTTTCGCCGGCAGGCGAGGAGAGCGCTCCGTCGAGGTCGCGCACCGCGGTACGCCCCTGGACGGGACCTGGCACCGCGGGCCTGTCGTTCTCCGGGAGCTTCTAGCCCTTCATATCCACCGCTTGCGGCGGAAGAACAACGTCAACGCCAGGGCGGTACAGACCATCAGGCCAATCGCGATCGGATAGCCGAAGGGCCACTCGAGCTCGGGCATGTGCTTGAAGTTCATCCCGTACACGCCGGCGATGAACGACAGAGGCAGCATGATGGTGGAGATCATGGTCAGCACCTTCATGACGTCGTTGGTGCGGTTCGCGGTCATCGACACCCAGATCTCCATCGCCGAGGTGACCAGCTCGCGATAGCTGTCGGCCAAATCGGCGACCCGCACGAAGTGGTCGTAGACGTCGCGGTAGAAGGGCAAGGCGCGCTCGGGGATGAGCTCGAACTCGCCGCGCGAGAGCCGGTGCAGCAGGTCGCGCTGGTAGGCGGACAGGCGCCGCAGGCGCTGCAACGATCGCTTCAGCAGGAAGAGCCGCTGCAGGACTTCGGGATCGGGCTTGTCCAGAACGAGACTCTCGATCTCGTCGACCTCGCCCTCGAAGTGGTCGGCCACCGGAAGGTAGTAGTCGGTGATGCGATCGATGATCGCGTGCGCTACGTACGCTGCGCCTCGCTGCAGGGACCTCGGATTGCGACGCAGCTCGTCGGCCACCGAGCTCACCGCAACCATGGCCTGCTCGTGGTGCGTGAAGAGCCACCCCTTGCCGATCACCAGGTCGATCTCGGTCGTCTCGATCTCGCGCGCTGCGCGCTCGTCGTGGAGCAGCGCGTGCATCACCACGTACAGGTACGAGTCGTAGTCCTCCACCTTGGGCGTGGGCATGTCGGAAAACACGTCCTCCACCACGAGCGGATGGACCTGCAGCGTCTGCTCCAGCAGCTTCTCGAGCTCGGGATTGCGCTCGTCGCTGTCGATCCACACCGTCCCCTTCCCTGCAGCCAGGAGCTCCGGAACCCTGGAGATCTCGCCGGCCGCGCTCGACTCACCGGTCTCGTCCACCCATCGAACCGTGACGGTCATGGACGAGAGATAACGCGAGCAGGGGACGGGGGCGAGAGTGGGGAGAGGCGGTTGGTCAGAAGGACCAGGAGACGCCGACGCTGGCGCCCTTCGGGGAGGCGCCCGCGGAGAGGCGCGGGACGATCGAGGCCGCCTCGGTGGGCGCGGGTTTCGCGGAGAGGAACAGCCAGGTTCCAACACCGGCGCCGACCACCGCGACGCCCGTGAGGATCGTGCTCACCAGGGCCATGTTCTTGATCGGTTGGACATCGTCGTCCGAGCAACCGGTCGGCGTCTTGGCGCAGCCAGCGTCGGCATCGTCGTACTTGCCCTTTGCGATGAGCCCGGTGACGACCGCGCCCACGACGGCGGCGCCGCCGATTCCCCACGAGATGTACGCAGGCGTACGGTTGGGCCCAGCGGGCGGGGGCGGAGGAGCCGTGGGGGGAGGGGCGGCAGTGGAGGCGACGGGCGGGGGCACCGTGACGACGGGAGGCGGTTCGGTGGATGCGGTCGGAGCGGAGGCTGTGGCCTTCTGCTCGTCGACGCGCCTCTGCAGATTCTCGATCCGCAGCTCGATCGTCGCGCGCTCCTTGGTCTGGGGCTCGTCCACGAGGTACTGCTTGAGCGAGTCGATCGTCTCCTGCAAGCGTCCCATTCTCTCGTAGA
>JAKLDZ010000259.1 GCA_022703255.1 Myxococcota bacterium
GTCGCCTCCCGCGTCGCCAGCAGCAAGCCCGGCACCGCAGAGCCCTACCTGCTCACCGAAGCGAGGAATCGCGCGGCTGCGCTCGCTCGCGACCTCGAACGCTCGATTCCGACCCTCCTGGTCGTCGTGACCGGAACCCCCCAGGCAGCTCCCGTCTCCTTGACCATCGACGGTGTCGAGGTTCCGATCGGGAGCTCCGCGCCGCTGCCCCTCGACCCGGGGGAGCACGCCTACGGAATCGTCGCCGACGGCTTCCTTCCGATCGAGGCGCGAATCACCCTGGAGCGCAACGAGCGCCGTCGGGTGGAGCACGTGCTCGTGCCGGCGGCAGCCCCCCCGCGAGAGCGTCCTGCGCAGTCGTCCTCCGCCCCTGCGCTCGCCTATGCAGGGTTCGGGGTGGGCGCGGCGGGCATCCTGGTGGGCGCAACGACGGGAATCCTGTCGATGTCGCGGGCCGCGTCGGCCAAGGAGATGTGCGATGGGACGGAGTGTTGGCCGGAGGCGCGGAGCGACGCGGACTCCTCCAAGAAGCTCGCCACCGCGTCGAACATCGCTTTCGGCGTCGGTCTGATCGGCCTGGGTGTCGGCATCGTCGGACTGCTGACCTCCAGCCCGGCCAGAGCCGACAAGCAGGCTGCGGGTTTCACCCTGCAGGTCACGTCGCTGCATTCGGGAGCCGCTGTGCGTGTGGTGCGGAGCTTCTGAGGCACGGGCGACCCGCTGCCCCGACGCGCGCGGCGTTTTCCCCGGGCGCAGGATCTGGTATCCCGGAGCCTGGAGACTCCTCTTGAACCCATCCCCCTCTCGCACCTTTCTCGCAGCGGCCGTCGCGGCAACGTGCGGTTGTGCGCAGCTCTCGGGGGTGGACGAGCTGACCTTCGGACGTTCCAAGGCCACGGACGCGGGCACTGCGGACGTCGCTGACGCCGCGGACGAGGTGGACGAGACGGGTGCGGCCGACGCTGCGGACGAGGCGGAGGGGGGACCCTTGCCGGTGCCGTTCTTCGGCGAGCTGCAGGAACGCTGCAAGCTCATCAACGGCAAGAGCGTGAAGGAGCCTACCGCCAATGACACGCACTACCGGGCGAACCTGGGCGGGTCGAGCCTGGGTATCGCCGTGCCGCACGCAGACGAGCTCTATCTGTTCTTCGGGGATACCGAGGGAGCGCATGGGATCTGGCCGCGTCCGGCGGCGTCGCTGCCCGATGCGGTCGGCTACTCCGCTGTGCCCTACTCGAGCGTAGCGCAGGATCCGAGCCTGCTCTGCTCGAATCTCCGATTCCTGCTCAGCGAAGAGAAGACCGGCGATGTCGAGGCGGACTTCGCGGGGGTCAGGATGCAGCCCCCAGCGGGGCATCCGATCTCCGAGTTCATCCACAATCCCGCCGGTCCCTACCAGTACAAGACGTACCCCGACATGCCCGGACACATCGAGGTCCCCTCGGGCGCGTTCTCCTACGGCGGCTCGATCTACGTATTCTACACGATTGCGGACACGAATGCGAAGCAGGTGAGAGGGTCGTATCTCGCGAAGTGGGAGGCGCCCTCCACGGGAGGAAAGCCCGAGTACCGGATCCTGTACCACGTGGACCAGCGGTTCGACGGGAATGGACCCTTGCGCGGCGACTTCATCAACATCGCTGCCCTGGTCGAGGGAGATTACCTGTACCTGTTCGGGACTGGGGAATACCGAGCAAGCCCCGTGCACCTCGCGCGCAAGCTGCTCTCGACCCTCGAGACCGAAGGTGGGTTCGAATCCTACGACGCGGCGACGTCGTCGTGGGGCGCCGCCGACGCCCCCGCCGACCCGATCGTCGCCACGCCGAACATCGGGGAGCTCTCCGTTCGGCACTTCCCCGCCATCGGCCGGTACGTGATGCTCGACCAGGAGTGGAGCCTCGGCAACCGCATCGCCGCCCGCTTCGCGCAGAAGCCCGAGGGGCCCTGGAGCGAGGCCGTGACCGTGGCGACCATGACCGATCCGGCGTTCGAGGAGAAGTACTGCTGCGACGACCAGGAATGCCTCGGCGAGCAGCTCATCCACTGCGACCAGGGCGGGTTCTTCGGCACGTACATGCTCCCCGACGTCATGGTCCACCCCGATGCGTCTTTCACCATCACGTTCACGATGTCGACCTGGGAGCCGTACAACGTGGCGTTGATGAGCGCGACGTTCCGGTAGGGCGGGCTGCGAGCGGATCCCGGGGATCCCCCCAGGGGAAGCGGGGGATCCGCGGACCGGGGCCTGCGGGGAGCCCGGCGCGCCGGGACCCGTGGCTTCCGGGGACAAATCCCGCGAAAAGCACTGCTTTCCTCGGAGAAGCGGCGACGGCACGCCTCGTGCTCCTGTCCCAGGCGACAGCGAAACAGGTCTCCAACACCGAGGAGCAATCAGCATGAAATCGCGTTCATCACAGCAGCTCGAGCGGGCGCTATCGTCGCGCACCACCCTTTCCGTGCTGTCGCTGTGCGCGGCCTTCGCGATTCCGTGTCTCACGACCGCCTGCGGTGGAGCCGATTCCGAACCCGAGTCGTCCGCGGCAGCCAACGTCGATGAGGGCGATTCCCACGACGAATCCCAGACCAAGACGCCGCCCGGGGCCGCAGGCTCGCAGACCGGCGGCGCGGCAGGCGCGGCGGGGAGCTCTTCGAACCACGGCACTGGCGGCGCGGCGGGAACCGGCGCCGGGGGAGCAGCGGGCTCCGCGGGCAACGCTGCCGGTGGTACGGGTGGCGGCGCTGCGGGCGGCGCAGCGGGCGCGGACCCGGGAACCGCCGGCGGCGGAGGCTGGGGCGGAGACACCGGCGACTTGCACGCAGGAGCCCCCGCGGAGTGCCAGAAACCCATCGTCCCCGGACTCAACGAGGACTGGGACGCCTACGGCATGAAGCGCTCGTTCTACGTCGACTTCCCGACCAACACCTCGATTCCCCCTGCGCTCGTGTTCTCCTTCCACGGCTTCGGCGACAACCCTACCTCGTGGCGCAAGGGGCTCGCCCTGGACCCCAATGCCGATCCGGGCTTCCCCCTGATCGTCGTCACCCCCGAGTCCACTCACCTGCAGCCCATCAACCTGGGCAATGTACCCCAAGGGCTCGATTGGGATCTGGCCAACGGAGGGCACGAGTACGAGAACCGCGACGTCGCCCTGGTCCAGAGCGTCCTCGGCTGTCTCAAGAAGCAGAACGGCGTGGATGTCAATCGCATCTACTCCCTCGGATTCAGCGCAGGCTCGGTGTTCTCCGCGCTGCTGCACTCGCGGTTCCAGCACGACTTTGCGGCCATCGTGGCCATGTCGGGGATGTGGTTCAACGACCCGGCGCAGCGCAAGCTGATCAACCCCCTGATCCCCTTGAACTTCGCGTGGGATGGCCTCGATCCCCAGTTCGGCGGCAACGTGCTCCTGTCCCACGGCGGCCCGTCCGACGCCATCGTGATCATGGGCGTGAAGGTCGTGAGCATCGAGGACTCCGCGAACGCGGCATTCCCGTTCCTGAGCGCCGGTGGCCGCACGGTGGTGGACTGTCCCCACAACGGCGGGCACACGCTCCCCTCCACGGTCTCGCGCCAGCAGATCGTGGGCTTCATGAAAGCCCACAAGCGGGGCCAGCCCTCTCCCTACCTGAGCGGCGGGCTCGACGCGGGCCTCGGCTCGGCGTGCTCCCTGCGAGAGCCCCAGTAGCCATCCGCGACGCTCCGGGGCGCGCGTCCGGTCCCCCTTCTCTTCCCACCCCGACCGCGCCACCCGCCGCGCGAGACTTCCGACCCCTTCTGTTGTACACCGCCGGTTCATGTCCTGGGTGCTCAGACTGATCGCGGCCGAGGGCGACGTGAAGGTGACGCCGGCACGGCGCGTCGCAGGCCTGACGATGCCCTTGCGCCTCGCCCTGTCCGCCCAGGCAGGCGGAGCAGCCCGCGTCGAGGTCCAGGACCCCGCGCTCCTGCCCCTGCTTCGCGACCCCCGCCTCCGCATCCCCGTCTCCCCCGCCACCGACCCCCCCGCAGATGATTCGTCACCCGATGCAATCGTCGAATCCCCCTGGAACCTCGTCTCCCACCGCGACCGCCCCAAGGCCCTCGCCGCCGCGCGCCCCCAGGGAACCTCCAGCCTGGCTTCCTGCGCCGTCGACCACGAGCCACCCTTCGGATTCGACCCCATCGTGGTCACCGACGGACGCTCCGCCTGGGATGCGGAGTCGGCGCTGCTGCATTCGCTGCGCAAGGTGCAGGACGGCTGGACCTCGACCTGGCTGAACCGCTACGTGTCGTTGTTCCTGTCCCGCTGGCTCGTGCGGACTCCGCTGCGTCCGAATCAGGTCTCGATTGGAATCCTCGCCGTGGGGTTGTTCGGGGCCTGGCTCGCCACGCGGGGCACCTACTGGACCATGCTGGCCGGGGCGTTCCTGTTTCAACTGCAGAGCATCCTCGACGGCTGCGACGGCGAGATGTCGCGGGTGACCTATCGGGGGTCGCACCTGGGCGAGTGGTTCGACACGGTGGGCGACGATCTCACGAACTACGGCTTCTTCGCCGGGACGGCGTGGGGACTGTATGTCTCCACGGGATGGTGGGGTTACCTGGTCGCCGGCGCGGTGACGGTCGGGTGCGGCGCGATCACGAGCGGGATCGAGTACCGCTATCTGTGGAAGATCGGTTCGGGTGACTTGCTCAAGTATCCCCTCGGGGTCGGCAAGGCGCCGGGTACCGCCGAGACGCCCAAGGGGAAGCTCGCCCGATTCTTCGACGCGATCTCGCCGCTGTTCAAGCGGGATACGTTCGTGTTCCTGACGCTGGTGGGCGCGGCCGCCGGGTTGCTCGGACCGTTCCTGATTGCGTTCGCGTTGGGCGGAGTCGGGATCTTCGTGGCGGTGATCAAGGCCGAGATCCGGATGGCGGGCGAGCGGGCTCGCGCGAAGGGATGAGCAAAGAGCGGGGGGTCAGGGGACCAGATAGGTCGCGGCGATCGGATCGTGGTCGCTGGGCACGCTCGAGGTGTGATCGATCTTGACGGTTCCGGACTGGAGGCGAGCGGCGGCGTTGGGGGATGCGAACAGGTGATCGATGAGGATCTTGTCGCCGCTGTAGATGTAGCTGTAGCGGTCACCGGCGCTGAGGGACATCATCGCGTCGACGAAATTGGGGCCGTTGCGGCCCTTCTGGACGGCATTGACGGGAGGAGTCCCTTCGTCGTCGTTGAAGTCGCCGAGGATCCACACGTAGGCAGTGGGGTAGTTCTGGAGCGTGTTGTCGGCCAGGGCGCGGACGTGCTGAGCCTCTGCGAGCCTCTTCTCGGGGTCATCGGGATCGAGCTTGGCCTTGAAGTGGACGCCGAAGATCACGACGTGCTTGCCGCGGTAGGTCATGTGGATCTCGAGGGCGTCGCGCGTGTAGCGGTAGATCTCCCCCGGGTTGTCCATCTGGGTGAACTGGTCCTTCTTGTGGGAGATCACCGAGTCCACGGGATACCTGCTGAGCAGGGCGATGTTGATCCCGCGCGGGTCGTTGCCGAACTCGAGGTGGCGGTGCTTGTAGTTGAGGGACGAGAGCGCGGAGCTGGTGGCGATCTTGTCGAGCACCGCGGGGTTCTCGACCTCCTGCAGGATGACGACATCGCCGGCGAGCTTGGCGAGGGTGGCGGCGATGTCCGACACCTTCTCCTGGTAGTCGGACAGCGAAACCGTCTCTTCGTACGGGCAGTAGCTCCCGCAGTTGGCCGAGATGTTGTCGTAGACGTTGTGAGCGTTCCAGCTCACCAGGCGCAGAGGCTCCGGGGACTGCAGCTCCTCGACGACGTCGACCGCCGCATCCTGTGTGCCGTTTCCGCCTCCGCCGGCAGAGCCGGCGGAACCGGCCGCCGCATCCTGGTCCTCTTCCGCGGAGGGGTCCGCGGGCATGCAGGCGATGAGCAGGGAGGCGGCGAGGGCGAAGCAGGCAGATCGAAGCGTATGCACCTCGGTATGGTGGGCCATCCAGCCTTCGGAGGCAAACCGAAAAACGGCGTCGGACACGCCCTCACACCGTCGCGGAGGTCGCCCTCTCCGGGGACTCGGGAGCGGCTGTGCGGACAGGGATCGTGATCACGAACGTGCACCCCTTGCCCTCTTCGCTCTCGACCCACACGTCACCCCCGTGACTCTGGGCGATGTGCTTGACCAGCGCCAACCCGATGCCGCTCCCCCGCACGCGGCGATCGCGCGCGCTCTGTCCCCGCACGAAGCGATCGAACACGCGCCGGTGATCCTCGGGCGGGATGCCCGGACCGTAGTCCGTGACACGGATCTCGATGGCGCGCCCCGTGCGCGTCGCCAGCTGGATGTCCACGCGCTTGCCGTCCTTCGCGTACTTGACCGCGTTGTCCATCACGTTGATCAACGCCAGCTCCAACGCCCGCTCGTCGATCAACGTCGGCGGCAGCTCCGGTTGCACGCGCAGCGACACCTCCATCCCCTCGCGCTCCGCACGGAACCGGCACACCTCGTACGCTCGCGTCACCACGTCGGCCAGGCTCCCCATCACGAACTGATAGGCCGCCTTGCCCTTCTCCAGCCGCGCGAAGTCCAGCACGTTCTCGATCAGCCCCGACAACCGCTCGCTCTCCGCCAGGATGATCGACAGGTACTCCTTGCGCTTCGCATCGTCGCGCACCCGATCGCTCGCCAACAGCTCGCTGAACATGCGCACCAGCGACAGCGGCGTCTTGAGCTCGTGGCTCACGTTCGCCACGAAGTCCCCCTTGAGCGCCGCGAGCCTGCGCTCTCGCTCGGCCGCGACGACCACGATGATGACGCCGCAGACCACCACGACGAACGAGACGCCGACCATGAGCGTCTCGAGGATGCGGCGTCGCTCGACGCTCTCGGCCAGCTCTTCGGCCTGCGCGAGCGCTACCTGCAGGTTCCAGCCGTAGAGCGTGGTCTGGAACGGACGGCCCACCGTGAACTCCGTGCCGTGCAGCGGGCTGCCGAACACCGTCCGGCCTTCCTCGTCCACCACATGCACCTGCGTGCGCAACGAAGGGTCCGCGAACACCCTGGGAAACAGCTCGTGCACGATGCGCGGCACCTCGTGCCACGCTGCAATCAGGTACTTGCGCCCCTCGTGCTGCCTCTGCCAATAGCTGATCAAATAGCTGCGCCCGTCGTACGCCTTGTGCAAATGGCGCAGCTCCTCCACAGGTGCACGCGTCAGCTCCAGATCCGGCAGGATCCGGTGGATCAGCAGCCGCCGGAAAGCGTCGTCCTCCGGCCCGGGTGCCCGCGACGCGAAGTCGTACACCTCGTGCTCCCCATCGGGATCCAGGATCAGCACCCGCACCACCGTCGGCGTCTCGCGCGCCGCCGTCGGAAGCCACCGCCGCGCCAGCGTGCCGATCGTCGCAGGATCCGCCTCCGCCACCAGCACGTTGTCTTCCTCGATGATCCGCTTGTCGAGCCGATCCGTCTTCTCGTTGGCAAGCGTCACCGTCGCCTCGATCACCGACAGCTTCGTCTGCTTCTCGATCTGGAACGTCGTGCGGAACGTGATGACCGCGAGCACCACCACCGCAACCACCACGCCCGGCGTGAGCAGGAACGTCAGCAACTGCTCGCGTCGCGTGCGTTCGACCATCGCGCCGTCTACTTCGGGGGCGGGAGCGCCGAGTCTCGCTCGAACACGATGCCGCGGCTGGCTAGGAACTCCGCGAACCGCTCCGCCACGTACGCCATGCCGTTCACTTCGGCGCCCGCGTAGCTGCCGTCCACTGGGTTCGAGATCTCCACGATGCCGAGGAATCGCCCGTGCAGCTCGATGGCTGCCGCGAGGATCAGCTTCGGCTTCGCCCCCAACGCCGCCCACCTGCCCGCGCGTACCCGACCGTCCTTCGCAACGTCGAGCACGTACGGACGCCTGCGCTTCATGATCTCCGCGATCAGCGGATCCCGCTCGGCCGTGCGCCCTCCCAGCACCATCTGCGCCTGCGGACCCGCCGCCCGCATCACCACGAACTCGCGCTTGTTGATGTCGTAAAGCTGCACCATGCCCGCCTGGCTGCGGAACTTCTCCAGCGCGAGCGTGAGCACGAACTCCGCACCCTCCTCCGCGTCGCGAAGGAACGCCAGATCGTGCATGGCCTCGAACAGATCGGTGATGAGCTCGTCGTCGCTCATCCGCGGTCCCGGCTTCGGAACCGGTGTCGGGGTCGGAATCGGCCTGGCAGGCGCCTTCGCCGGGGCCTTGGCAGAAGCGGGCTTCTTCTCCGGCTCGGGCTTCGATGCGACAGGGGCTGTCGCAGGCTCGGGCTCGGGCTTGGGCTCGGGCTTGGGTTCGGGCTTGGGTTCGGGCTTGGGT
>JAKLDZ010000026.1 GCA_022703255.1 Myxococcota bacterium
TCTCCTCCCAGCACTGACGCTGGCGGGGCGAAGCGGCGCGCTATGCCACGCCGACTGCAACGGAAACCCTCCATAACGATTGGCTCTCACGCGCAGCGAGGGATGATATCTGTCCGATCAATCCGGAGATTCAGGACCAAACGACGGCACCCGCCAGCGTCACGCTCGATCGATGACGCCTTTTCGGATGGGGTCTAGCTTCATCTGTGCCTCCCGACATGTGCTCGACCCGCAGAGTGGACCGAGGGCAAGCCGAATCGAGTGTACCTCGTTTCGATGCCGGGCCAAACGTCACGGATCGCGGCTGGACGATAAATCCAGGATGCCCCTGCGGACGGCGGTCCTCACCGCGGCACGTTTGAACAGGCACTCTACGGGGCGATCGCTTCCCTGCCGCGCTTGACCTGCTCCTGGGCATCCACGGACGCCACGAACTCGAACAGGACGTCGCCCTTGCGAGCATAGGCGTAGGCAGGCTTCCGATTGGCGAGGATCCGGTACATCTTGTCGGCCTCGGAGCTCTCGGTTGCCACCACCGTGTTGACCTGGATCTTGTGCTCCCCAGCCTGACACAGGGTCGCGCGCGCGGTCTTCACCCGCCCCTCGAGACGCGACTCGATCTCGTAGACCTTGTGGCGATCCACGATCTGGTCGGAGACGATCTTCCAGTCCGAAGGGAGCTGGGGAACAGGCGGATCGTCGGGCGAAGGACCTCGCGAGCACCCGCTCCCGACGACCCCCAGCAGAGCGATCCCAGCCGCCAGCGCGGTCCGTCGAGTCCACATGCTGCGCATGGTACTCCGCGGAGCGCCAGCGAGGGGACGGAACTCGCGCCGAGCGGCAGGGCGATCGCCGCTTGCGTGCGAGCCCGAAACTTGCTGCATTTCCGGCATGCGCAAAGCTGCCGCTCGATCGTCGCCCGGTCTCGCCGTCCCGGCCCTGTCGGCGACGCTCCTTGTCGCGGGCATCGCGCTGGCGCCCGGCAGCCGTGCCCTCGCTGCGCCGTCCGCGGCCCCCGCGACGTCGTCCGTGACGCCCGCCCCTTCTCTGTCCGCGACGATGCCGCCGCCGGCCTACTCCGGCAGCGCGATCGCCGGCACCGCAGCGAAGCTCGCCGAGACCCTTCACCCGCAGGCGCGTGCACCGATGGTGTTCTGCGGGGCCATCCGTTCCGACGCTGCCGCGCCTCGGGCGGCGGAGTTGTCGATGCGCATCGCCTCGGTGCTCGCGGGCGCCCTGGGCAATGGGGCACGCGCCGGTCGGTCGCCGGTCACGCTGGAGTCCGCGCGTCCCGCCGCCTCCGGAGCCGAGTCGTGGGTCTTCGTCGAGGTCGAGCTCGCTGCCGGGGAGCTGCGTGCGACCGCCGACGTGTACCCCGTGCCGCGCAACGTGTGGGATCGCGCGCGCAACCCGGCGCCGGGGCCCTCGGCGCACGCTTTCTCTGCGGTGCGAATCGATGCCGAGGTCCGCAGCTTCCTGGCGCCGGTGCCGCTGGTGGCCCTGCGGGCGGAGAGGTTCAAGTTCGACGATCCAGAGGTCGTGGCGCTCGGGTGCGAGGACCTCGACACCGACGGTTCCCTCGACGTGCTGGCGGTCACACGGCGCAACGTGACGCTCGGACGTCTGCGCGCCGGCAAGGTCCAGACGGTGCGGCGCATGGCGTGGAGCGATCTGTCACCGATCGCAGCGGCGCCCTGGCGCGAAGCGCTCGGCTCGTTGAGCTTCGCTGCGGCGGGCACGGTCGATGTGGGGGTGACCGATCGCGCGCGCACGGTTCGCCTGTCGTCGGACCTGCAGCCGGTTGCGAGCCTCGACGGCATGCCCGTGCAGTCTCCGATGGGCTCCGCGTGTGCGAAGGCCCAGCCGGGGGCCTTCTTCGATCGCCTCACGCGCTGCATTGCGTCGGATCCCGATCCATCGCTCCAACTGCCCGCAGGCCCGTTCGATGCGTGGGCGGCGGCGCGGGTCGTGCTCGCCGACGGGACGGCGCGCGACGTGTGGGCCGCCCGGGATCCCGGGGATAGCAGGCTGCTGCTGCGGGACGGCGCGGGGAGGACGGCTTCGGTGCCTCGCGTGGGTGCCCAGGTGACGATTGCGGACCTCGATCTCGACGGGGATCCCGAGATCGTGAGTGGGCGCGATGTGCTCGACGATCGCGACGACGGGTTGACGGTGCGCACGTGGACCTCGGCGGGTGCGGTGGTCGAGCGGGGCGGGCTGCCGGTTCCGGCGGGTGTGCTCGCGGTGGCAGCCTGTCCTCCCGACGGTCCCGGAACGAGGGCGATGCTCGTTGCGACGCGCAGCGAGCTGTGGGTGGTGCGTTGATCGCGCGACGGCAGTGGCTGCTCGGCTGTGCGAGCGCGGCGTTCGCCTCGATGGCGATGCAGGGCGCGTGGGCCAGGGGGCGCGTGCCGATCGGCGGCAGGGTGTCGATGAAGCTGCCGCACGACACCTCGCACGTCGATCCCCATGACCTGTCCGATCCGATGGCGGCGCTGGTGGGGCATGCGCTGTTCGACACGGTGTACGCGCTCGACGCGGGCGGCAGCACCTATCCCGCACTGGCCGACGGCATGCCGCGTCGGGAAGGGAGGCTCACGCGCGTGTGGCTGCGCGAAGGATTGCGCTCCGCGCGAGGGCACACCATCGACGCGCGCGATCTGGCGGCGTCGATCGAGCGTGCGCGCAAGGCGGGCGCTGTGGCCGTGCTGGCCGAGGTGCCGGTCCCCTCGGTCGAGAAGGGGAACGCGCGCGTGGCGGTCTTCCGCGACGTCGAGCCGGGTGTGATCGTCGCCGCGCTGTGCTCCCCGGTGTGTGCCGTGGTCCCGCGGGGCTTCGTTCCGTCGTTGCCCGACGGCACCGGAGCGTTCAAGGCCGCGACCTCAGCGGATCGCCTGGTGCTCACGCGCAACCGCAACGCAGCGCGGGGAGCATCGTTCCTCGAGGAGATTGTGATCCAACGCGCCGCGGATCTGATCGATCCGATCCGCGCGTTCGAGGCGCGCAGCGCGGACCTGGGCTGGCTGGGGTCGTACGTGCACCAGCCGAGACCGGGGGCCGTTCCGTTCGACCTCGGTGCGGCGGCTTGGGTGGTGCTGCGCACGGGCAACGAGGCGGGAGAGTGGGGAGCGAACGGCGTGGCGCAGCGCCTCATCGACGCGATCCCGCCGACGCGGCTGGCGCACCTCGCGCTCGGCAGGCTCCCGGAGCCCTCGGGCAGTCCCGCGTGGGGCGGCCCCCCGTGCGATCTGCTGGTGTGCAGCGCGTCGTCGCACCTGATCGAGATCGCGCGAACGCTCGCGGCCATCCTGTCGGCGCCGGGTCACGAGGTCACGGCGGCTCCGCTTGCAGCCACGGAGCTCGTGCGGCGACGCAAGAGCGGGGCCTACTCGATGATGATCGACGTGGTGCGACCGGTGGGACCGCCCGGGGTGGCGACGCTGCTGGCGCTTGCCACGGCGGATCAGGGAGCGGGGGCGAAGGCGATCGCGCGGCACCCGCCTCGCCTGGGATCCTACGCGCCGCGCATCCTGGCGCGCACGATGCGGCTCGGCGTGGTGGGGGAGCTGCGGGTCACCGGGGCGGCCATCGGCTCGCTGCGTCTGGCCGCGGCGCGCGACGGAAGCGGTTGGGATCTCGGTGCGAGCTGGCGGCCCGCGTCCCCGTGAGAGGCGCCCGGGGAGTGCTTCGCACGGCAAGGCGGGGTCTTGACATGTCCTGACCGGCAACCACGAACCAGGAGGGGGGGTCACATGTTCGCACCCAAGAAGATCCTGGTTCCGACGGACTTCACGCGGGAGTCCGACAGGGCGTTGAGCGAGGCAGTGGACATCGCGAAGGCGTTCCGCTCCAAGGTGCTTCTGATCCACGTGGATCGCCGGATCCAGGAGGTGGGGGTCGACATGGCCCTGAGCCCGGAGCTGGTCAAGGAGCTGTCGGAGCAGGACACGGAGGCCGCGCGGGCGAAGATGCGCGCGCAGGTCCGGAGGATCGCGCTGGAGACCGATGTCGTGGTGCAGATGGCGGAGCGACACGGCACCACGCACGAAGAAATCCTGCGCTACGCGCAGGAGAACGAGGTCGATCTCATCGTGCTCGATCCGCACGCCAAGAAGGGGTTGCTCAAGACGCTGCTGAGAGGAGGAGTGACGGACAAGGTCGCTCAGAAGGCGCTGTGCCCGGTGCTCATCCTGCATTGAGCGGGTATCGGGAGGCGTTCGCTACGGCCCGGTGGCTCGCGTAGCGAGCTCCTTTCGGGACTCGTCTTCCACGCGCGGGGAGTGCGCTCCGCACGACTCCATCCCCGCGAGCTCCTCGGCCGAGGCGGGGTAGAACCCGAACTCCTGCAGCACGCGCAGCTTGGGACGGATATTGGTCTCGAGGTCCAGGTGGAAGAAGCCCGGGAAGATGTCGGGGTGTTGGCGAACGAACGCGAACACCCCCGCATGCTCCGGACGAATCTCGATATGCGCGAGGCGGCTCACCTCGTGACCGGTCACCATGTACTCGGGCAACAGATCCGGCGCGAACTCCAGCTTTCGCGGATCGACATGGTCGCGATAGATCCGGGTCTGCGGCAGCAGGCAGAGCAGCGACGGCAGGATCCTCGCGCCCATCATGCGGAACGAGACCATCTGGAACACCGACTGGTGGAAGTCGTCGAGGGTCTCGAAGGGATAGCCCCACACGTAGAAGGCGTCCACGCGCCGGAAGATCCTGCAGGCGCGGCTCACGACATCGACGGCCTGGGCGGTGGTGAATCCCTTGCGCGTGAGCTCGAGGATCCGATCCGATCCGGACTCGATGCCAAAGCGGATCTCCACGCACCCCGCGTCGGCCATCGCGTGCATCATGTCCTCGTCGGTGAGGTTCACCCGCCCGAACGCTTTCCACATCACCGACACGCCGGAGCGACGAAGGGCGTCGCAGAACCGCATCACCCGATCGCGACCCGTCAGGAAGAACTCGTCCTGGAACAGGACCAGCTCGGCCCCGGCCTTGTCGTGCAGCATCCGGATCTCCTCCACGATCGCCTCGGGGGATCGGTGGAAGGACTGCAGGTCCCAGATCGGCGCGACGGAGCAGAAGGTGCAGGGATAGGGGCACCCGCGGCTGGTGATCATTCCGAATCCGGAATAGCGCCGCAGGTCGATGTGGTGGAATGCGGGGGGGGTGATCGAGTCGAGATCCTCTATGCGGGGCGGGCGATCGTTGTGACGAATGACGCCGTCGGATCGGTAGCTGATCCCGGGCACCTGCTCGAGGCCGGTCCCGTGCTTCAGGGCGTGAAGCAGCAGCGGCGCGCTGCGCTCCGCCTCGCCGCGCACGATGACGTCGACCCAGGGGAACCGCTCGAGGATGAGGCTCTCGACCGACTTGGGGCCCACGCCCGCGAGCAGCAGCGTGGTGTCGGGGTGCGCCTGCTTGAAGTCGCGCATCGCGAGCAGCGTGAACGGCAGCAGGTTCGCCATGCACGAGAACCCCACGACCGGCGCGGAATCGCCCAGAAAACGCTGGATCTCCTCGCTGCTGAACAGCTCGTCGGCCTCGTGGAGCTGGTAGTCCCGGAAGTCCACCTCGAAGCCCGCGTCCTCCAACGCCGCAGTGACGTACAAAGGACCCAGAGGCAGGTGCCGCTCGCGCTCGACCGTGTCGAAGTAGCGCACGAACAGCATGTTCAAGTTCAGGATCGTGATGTCGGCCATGAGATGAGCTGCCGGTAGGATTGCCCTCGAGCCGCGGACGCAATCGCGACGGGAGACCTCACTCCCCGGGATCGCGCTCCGGAGGTATGTCGGGACGGATGCCCCGCGTCGGCTGCGCCGTCGTGGTGGTCGTGGGAGAAGGCACCGAGTCGGGACGCACGCCGCCGGGCGCCATGTGGTTGTAGTCGGGGCGCGGCGGCGGCGGCTCCGGTGCCGCTCCCCCCTCGGTCTGCATCTCGTTGTGGTCCGGTCGCGGCGGCGGCTCGTCGGGCGGAGGCGCCGCGTAGCGCGTCGGGTTGGGCGGGGGCTCCACGGGCAGAGGCGATGGCTCCGGCGTCTTGGAACACCCCGACAGCGAGCCTTCCAGAGCGGCTCCACCGAGGAGCACCACGGCGGTCGCTGCGGTCTGGCGCAGGAAGTCGCGTCGCGGTGAGGACGGCGCGGGAAGGTGATCGATCATCGCTCCGAGCTGCGCGGCAGGGATGGCAGCAAGGATGCGTTGCTCGGACGGGGTCAGCGTCACGCCGGCAGCTTCGGCGATGGCGGCCCGTCGCTCGAGGAGCTCGGAACGGAAGCTGGCATCCACCGACGCGAGGCGCAGCAGGGTCTGCATGCCGGTGGGCACCGCAGGGGGTGCTGCGCCGTCCTCGGGCGGGCGCCCGCCCACGATGGTGGTGCGGGGCGACGGCACGCTGTCGCCTGGTTCGTCATCGCCGAACATTCTGGACTGGCCCACGGTGTCCTCCCGGCGTGAGTGGAGCGGCATCAAGGATCGCCGGGGCGGGGGAGATGCGCAAGGGGGGGCGGGGACTGGGGGTCGGGGAGCGCGGTGCCGGACCGATTGACACCGCGCGTCAAAGCCGCATAGCCTGCCGAAATCGTGGCACAGCCGGCGCTCGTCGCAGACGGACGCTGGCCAAAGGAGGGTTCATGGGCAGCAACGGCACGAATGCGGACAGGGTCGCGATTGTCGGTGCTCTGAGGACGCCGTTCCTCAAGGCGGGCACCGGCTTCAAGGACATGACGACGGTCGAGCTGTCGACCGCGGTGGTGTCGGAGTTGGTGCAGCGGATGGGGGTGGATCCGAAGCTCTTCACGTTGTGCGTGTTCGGGCAGGTGATGCCGTCGCTCGACTACATCAACCTGGCGCGCGAGATCGTGCTGAGGACCACGCTCGATCGGAGCATCGAGGCGTACTCGGTGTCGCGGGCGTGCGCGACGAGCATGCAGGCGTTGACGAACGCGATCGAGTCGATCGAGCGGGGGGATCACGACGCAGCGCTGACGGGTGGCGCGGACAGCATGGATGACTTGCCGATCGGAGTGAGCCGGAATCTGGCGCGGGGACTGATGGCGTTCCAGAAGGCGAAGACGGGCATGGATCGGCTGAAGATCCTGTCGAAGCTGTCGCCCAAGGATCTGGTGCCTCCGGTGCCGGGCTACTCCGTGGAGCCGACCACGGGTCTGTCGATGGGGCAGAGCGCGGAGAAGATGGTCAAGGAGAACGCGATCTCGCGTCAGCAGCAGGACGAGATCGCGTGGAGGAGCCACGACAGGGCGTCGAAGGCGTGGGACGACGGCTTCTACGACGATCTGGTGATGCCGGTGGTGGCGCCGCCGTTCAAGGAGGGGGTGCGGCAGGACAACATCTTCCGCAAGGGCTCGAAGCTCGAGGAGTATGCGGAGCTCAGGCCGGTCTACGATCGCGCGCACGGCACGATCACGGCGGGCAACGCCTCGCCCCTGACCGACGGTGCGGCGGCGGTTGCGGTGATGCGGGAGTCGAGGGCCAAGGCGCTGGGGCTGACGCCGCTGGGCTACGTTCGCTCGTATGCCTACACGGCGGTGGATCCGGACTGGCAGCTGCTGATGGCTCCGGTCTTCGCGGTGCCCAAGGCGCTCGCGCGGGCAGGCCTGTCGATGAAGGACATCTCGCTGGTGGAGATGCACGAAGCGTTTGCCGCCCAGGTCGCCTCCAACCTGCAGGCTCTCGCATCGCGGAGGTTCTGCGAGGAGAAGCTCGGCCTGAGCGAGGCGATCGGCGAGATCGATCCTGCGATTCTCAACGTGAACGGCGGCTCCATCGCGCTGGGGCATCCCTTCGGCGCGACGGGAGCGCGCATCGTGGCCCAGGGGCTCAAGGAGCTCCGGCGGCGCAACAAGCAGTTCGGGCTGATGACGATCTGCACGGGCGGAGCGATGGGCGTGGCGGCGGTGCTGGAGGTGGCGTCATGATCGATCAGGACAAGAAGGTGCTGTCCCTCGAGGTGCGTTCCGACGGCGTCGCCGTGATCACCTACGACGTCCCCGACGCTCCCGTGAACACCCTGAAAGCGTCGTTCAGCGAGGAGTTCGCCGAGGTGCTCGGACGCCTCGAGAGCGACTCTTCGATCAAGGCCGCGGTGATCGTGTCCGGCAAGCCCGACACGTTCGTGGCCGGCGCGGACATCGACATGCTGCGCGACGTCAAGACCGCTTCGGATGCCGAACGACTTTCGCGGCTGGCGCAGGAGGGGTTCCGTCGCCTCGAGGGGCTCGAGAAGCCGGTCGTCGCGGCGATCCACGGGGCCGCGCTGGGCGGGGGCTTCGAGCTGGCGCTGGCGTGTCACGGGCGCGTGCTGAGCGACGACAACAAGACCACGCTCGCGTTCCCGGAGGTGCAGCTCGGCCTGCTCCCCGGGAGCAACGGCTTGCAGCGTCTCGCGCGCATCGTGGGGCTGCAGGCGGTGCTCGACTTCGGCCTGACGGGCAAGAGCCTCCGGGCCTCGAAGGCCAGGAAGCTCGGGGTGGCCGACGACGTCGTGCCGCGCCCGATCCTCGTGCAGGTCGCGGCGGAGAAGGCCCTCGCGCTCGCCTCGGGCGACAAGGGCAAGAAGAAGAAGGCCCACGTCGACGTGCAGGCGCTCACCGCCCTGGCCCTCGAGAAGAACCCCCTGGGGCGCAAGGTGCTCTTCAAGCAGGCGCGCACCATGGCCCTCAAGAAGAGCGGCGGCCACTACCCGGCGATCGAGCGCATCATCGACGTCATCGAGACCTACGCCGACAAGGGCATGGAGGCCTCTTCGGAGCTCGAGAACCGCTACTTCGGCGAGCTGTGCGTGAGCGAGACCGCCCGGCAGCTCATCGGCATCTTCGAGGCGACCACGGCGCTCAAGAAGGACACCGGGGTGGACGACGCGTCGGTGAAGCCGCGCACGACCCGCAAGATCGCGGTGCTCGGCGGCGGGCTCATGGGCGGCGGCATCGCCTTCGTGAGCATCCAGAACGCGCGCATCCCGGTGCGCATGAAGGAGCGCGATCTCGAAGGCCTCTCCCGCGGCTTCAAGCACGTCCACGAGCTGCTCAGCGAGCGCGTCAAGAAGCGCCAGATGACCCGCATCGAGCGCACCAAGAAGCTCGGCATGCTCACCGGCACCACGGACTTCTCCGGCTTCGGCGACACCGACGTCGTCATCGAGGCGGTCTTCGAGGACCTGGCGCTCAAGCACCGCATGGTCCTGGATGTCGAGAAGAGCTGCTCCCCGGAAACGATCTTCGCCTCCAACACCTCCTCGATCCCGATCTCCAAGATCGCCTCGGTCGCCAAGCGCCCCGAGCTCGTGGTCGGCATGCACTACTTCAGCCCGGTGCAGAAAATGCCCCTGCTCGAGGTGATCCGGACCGACAAGACCGCGCCCTGGGTGGTGGCCACGGCGGTGGCCATCGGCAAGAAGCAGGGCAAGACGGTGATCGTGGTCAACGACGGGACGGGGTTCTACACGAGCCGCATTCTGGGGCCGCTGATGAACGAGGCGGCGTACATCCTCGCGGAGGGCATCCCGGTCGAGGACATCGACGGGGCGATGCGCAAGTGGGGCTGGCCGGTGGGACCGATCACGCTGCTCGACGAGGTTGGCATCGACATCGCGGCGCACATCGGGCCGATCATGGTGGAGGCGTTCGGCGAGCGCATGACGCCGCCGCCGATGTTCGCGAAGCTGGTGGCCGACGATCGCAAAGGGCGCAAGAACGAGCGCGGGTTCTACGTCTACGGCGGCAAGCGCAAGAAGGAAGGCAGCAAGCAGGTCGATCAGAGCGTGTACAAGGTGCTGGGGATCGAGCCCAAGAACAAGATGGCGCCCGAAGAGATCCAGATGCGCTGCTCGCTGCAGTTCGTGAACGAAGCGGTGCGGTGTCTGGGTGACGGCATCCTGCGCAGCGCGCGCGACGGAGACATCGGGGCGATCTTCGGGCTGGGCTTCCCGCCGTTCCGGGGCGGACCGTTCCGCTGGATCGACTCGGTCGGTGCGCCGGAAGTCCTGCGGCGCATCGAGCAGTACCATGAGCGCTTCGGCAAGCGCTGGGAGCCCGCACCGCTGCTCGTCGAGATGGCGAAGAGCGGCAAGCGCTTCCATCCCTGAGCCCCCTGCCTGCTCGCGCCCGCTTGCCTGCCCAGACGAACTCGAAGAATAATCCGAGTATGATCAGAGACAGCTTCCGCCTGAGCTGTGACCGACAGCGGGGACGGCGCGCGCGCAACGGCGAGGCTCGCTGAGGTGCAGTCGATGAGCTGGCAGGGGTTCCTGCTCGACGGACCGCCGGCGAGAAAGTAGGCGACTGCCGCCTGCGCAGCGCGCGCCTACTGCCCGTTCCACCCCGCGATTCGTGCCATCAGCCACCATACCGCCTTCCCGAGACGCAGTGCCCCTCGCCCGCCGATATGATCACCATCCTCCACGTGCGGGGAGCCGTCGAGCTCCACCATGTTGTCGGCGTGGATCATCTGGTATTGACGGACCTGCCCGTCGCCGTCCGTCCAGCTCTGGAGGTTCTGCTCGTTCGCGTCGCTCCAGGCCAGAATGTCCGCGTAGTCGAACAGAATCCGGCTCCCGTCCGCCAGCACGAACTGCCGCACGGCCTCGTGCTTGATGTGGCGCTGCACTCCGCTCTCCCCGGAATAGCCATCCACCGGTCCCGTGGTGTACAGCACCTTGGTGCCATAGGACTTCCCAGCGCAGTACTCTCCGTATTCACGGGTGGCATCGAGATAACTCTGCAGGGATATGTGATTGCCAGTGAGCGCGAAGTCACCGTCATCCAGGCCCCAACGCAGGTCGCCGTCCGGGCCTCCCTCCGACGAGCCTGCCCAGCGCACCTTGTGAACCGGGTCCACGGTGCCGCCCGGGGAGTTGTGCCAGGTCATGTCCCAGCACCATCCGAAAGCGATGGCAGCGATGTGCAGGCTGTTGCCTTCGCAGTAGTCGACGTGCGTGCGCACACGCGCCTTTCCGGTGTCATTCGTATACCAGATCGCCTCGCCTCCACCCGATGCCCAGCCGTTGTACTGGGTCCGAAGGGAGCGGCTCGCGCGCAAGGCGCTCTCCTGGTAGGCAGGCGGAGCAGCCGATTCGACGGCATCCGTGGCGTACGCAGGATTCTGGGCGGCCAGGAACTTCAGCCCTTTGATGTAGCCCGTGGAGTGCGATTCTCCCACGATGTTGAACCACATCTTCTTCACTTCGGCCATGTAGGCTGCGGGGATATCGTCGTAACGATCCACGATCGTGTGATTCGCGACGATCGCTCCGGAGGTCCCGCCGGAGCCACCTGCTCCCGCTGATCCCGCGGCGCCACCATCGCCTGCGGCGCCACCATCGCCCGCGGCGCCACCATCGCCTGCGGCGCCACCATCGCCTGCGGCGCCACCATCGCCCGCGGCGCCACCATCGCCTGCGGCGCCACCATCGCCTGCGGCGCCACCATCGCCTGCGGCGCCACCATCGCCTGCCGAGCCAGCGACCCCCGCGCCGCCCGCATTGCCCGAGCTTCCTGCAGCTCCACCGGTCCCTGCCGTGCCCGCGGAACCGGCGCTTCCTCCCGTAGCGCTGCTGTCGGCGCCAGCCGATCCATCGATCGCGCCGCCGCCTGATCCGGCTGCAGCATCAGCAGCTCCTCCGCCGCTTCCGGACACGCCATCGGGAGACGCATCGGCCACGTCGCCGCCGGATCCGCCTGAGGACGTGTCGCTGCCGGGCTCGTCGCTCCCGCAACCCGGAGTCGTTCCCGCGGCGGCCAGGGTGAGGCACATCAGTCCAAGAACGAAGTCTCGTTTCATTTTCATTTCGTCGTCTCCTCGCAGCGAGAAAGGAACGGGTGGACGAGCGCAGCGATATGCGGCTCCCGTTCGGATGCTACGCCGCCGTCGGAGAAATGCGAGTCGCAGAGAGGTCTGTGTCGCACCCGCCAATCCATCGTCACCGCGCCCCGCGCGGCGCTCACTTCGCGCAGCGCAGTCCGAAGTTGTTCACCCGCGTCGTGGGCGGGCGCGACAGCCGCGAGGTGGCTCGCAGGAACTGGCGGTCCTTGTCGAGAAACGATCCTCCGCGCAGGATCTTGTTCGGCGAGTCGCAGGCGAGGTCGCCGTGGGGACACGCCGCGCTCGCGGTCCACTCCCACACGTTGCCCACCATGTCCAAGACGCCGAAGGGACTTGCACCGGCCCGGAAGCTGCCCACCGCGCACGTGCCCCCGTCGGAGTTCCCCCCGTGGCAGGCCCGCGATTCCGGCAGCTCCTTGCCCCAGGGATACTTGCGTCCGTCGGCGCCGCGAGCGGCGTATTCCCACTCCTGCTCCGTCGGAAGCCGCCGCTTCACCCACGCGCAGTACGCCGCCGCCTGACTCCAATCCACGCAGTTGATCGGGTGCTGATCGCGCCCCTCCACGCCCCAGTTGCACGCCGCGCCGCTCTCCGGCTCCGTACACCGGCCAGCCTGCACACACGCCCGGTACGCCCCCACCGTCGTCTCGACATCGTCGAGCTGAAATGACGCCACCGTGGTCCGCGTGACCGGACGCTCGTTGTCGGGACCGTCGGCGCTCCCGAGGCTGAACGTGCCCCCGGCGATGGGCACCAGCCGTGCGGGAGCCGGGGCCGGCGCGGAGGGGACAGCCACCGGGGCGGGGCCGCTGGAGCTCGCAATTGGCGGTGGGGGCGGTGCGCGGACGGTGAAAAGCGCGGCCCCCGCGACAGCGGTGAGCACGACGCCAAGCGCGAGGGCGACGGGCAGGGCGATCGCGATGATGAGACCGATCGAGGTTTTTTTCCGGTGCGGGGGCTCCACGGGCGGGGACGTCAAACCAGGGGAGTCCGCAGCGGCGGGGTTCGTGTCGGCGGCGTTCAAGTCGGCGGCGTTCGTGTCGTTCGTGACACGAAGCTCCGCAGAGGGGCGCGTGGCTGCGAGCTCCACGGAATGCGCGGTGGCGGCGAGGCCCACGGAATGAGCCGTGGCGACCGGCGCGGTGTCGGGGCTCCCGGGCCCTGCGACCGTGGGCGCACTCGCGCTTGGCGGCGTCGCAGGGGGCTGCGCGGTCACCGTGGCTGCGCGCGCGATCTCCGAGGGACGCCCGGCTTCGTCGCCGCAGGAGCAGAGCGCATCGAGGAGGGCGGAGGCTTGCTCGAGCTGCTCACCGCACGCGGCCTCGAGGTCGCGCAGCAGCTCGCCCGCATCGGCCTGGCGATCCTTCGGATCGAGCGACAACGCGCGTGCGCACGCGCGCTCGAACGCCTCGCTGACGTCGCCGCCGCGAGATCGGGGCGTGGGGCGTTGCTGGCTGGTGGCGGAGGTGAACAGCTCGAACTGGTGTCGCCCTTCGAGCGGTGAGCGGCCCGTCACCAGCTCGACCAGGATCAACGCGAGGGCGTGCACGTCGGTCCAGGGCCCGGTTGGCGCGTAGTGGAACTGCTCGGGAGCGCCGTAGGTCGGGGAGAACGCGTTGAAGGTCGAGGCGGTACGCGTGGACTGCTGGGCCACGGATTCGCCTTCGTGCATGGCCTTGGCGATGCCGAAGTCGAGGACCTTGAGGCGCGGACCCGAGGGGTTGCGCACGAGGAAGACGTTGGCGGGCTTGAGGTCGCGGTGGGCAATGCGCATGCCGTGGGCGACGGCGATGGCCTCCATGGCGGGGCGCAGCAGGGCGACGGCCTCGGCTTCGCGCAGGGGGCGTCCGAGATCGCGCACCACGCGTCCGAGGTCGCGACCGTCGAGCCATTCGAGCACGAGGTAGGGGAGCGGGAGGCCTGCGTGGGACTGGGCGACGCCGAAGTCGTAGACCTGGACGATGGACAGGTGGGCCTTGGACAGTCGGGCGAGGAGCTTGCCCTCTTCGCGGAAGCGCTCGAGGAAGCGGATGCGGGCCTCCTCGGAGAAGTCGTGGGGGATCTTGAGGCACTTGATCGCGATCGAATCCTCGAAGGCGGGGCGCCAGCCGCGATAGACGACGCCGAAGCCGCCCTCGCCGATCAGGTCGTCGATGCGATACTTGCCGTCGATCGTGGTGCCGAGCAGGTGGAAGACGTCTTCCATGACGATGGCCTAGCGGTCGGGCTCGGGCTCTGCGGAGGCGATGAGCCGCCTGATGTGGATCGGGTAGGTCAGGTCGAGGGCAGCGGCGAGCTTGCGCAGCGCGATCGCTTCCTGCTCGCTGATGGGGTTTCCGAAGCCGAGGAAGCCGCCCGCGGCGGTGGCGATGGCGACGCAGGTGCGCTGCACGAAGTCCTGGTACCGGCTCCGCAGATCGTCGGGCATCTTCCGGACCACGGTTCGCAGCACCACGAGCTTCTGGCTCAGATCATCGTGGAGCTCGTGGCGCACACGCTGCGCGATGACGTCGAACTCCCGCTGCGCGGGCCCCGAATACCGGAACTCGGGGCCCAGGATCTCCACCGTGGCGAGCAGCTGATCGATCGCCGCCGTCACCTCTTCGTCCTGGAACTGCCGGTCCGCGCCGGCAACCGCCGCGATGATCAGCGGGATCGATCCGAGCAAGGCGTCGCGCTCCTCGTTGGGGAGCGAGTCAGCGAACGCTTCGTAGGCACCGGGCACGTGTCGACCTCCAGACTGCGCGCGCGAGCATAGCACCGCCCGGGCGAGGTCGCGCCCCTGTCGCTCGCAAGGCTGGATCCCCCTGCGCCACTGGTGCATCCTGCCGCCCGCATTCGGTCTCGTTGCTCCGGAGAAGAACATGCACCCGAAACACCCCCACGATCCCGCCCAGGAACGCGTCGTCAACAAGGCCCACCAGGACGGCCTCGAGGCGGTGCTCCCGCTCGACCTGTCCTCCTGCACGGACTTCGACGAGCTCGCGGTGGCGATGTCGCGTACTGCGTTCGGCGGCCGACAGCTCGGCGAGGCGGTCGACGTGCTCGTGGCCATGGCGAAGGATCCGGAGTGCAAGGTGGTCCTGACACTATCGGGCGCGATGACGGTAGCGAAGATGGGGCTGGTCATCTGCGACATGATCGATCGCGGGCTGGTGCAGGCGGTGGTGTCCACCGGCGCGCTGATGGCCCACGGCTTCGTGGAGTCCACGGGTCTCTGCCACTACAAGTACCGCGAGGGGATGGACGACGCCGCCCTGTACGATCGGGGCTACAACCGCGTCTACGACACCCTCGAGCCGGAGTCGAATCTGGAGCACGTCGAGCAGATCCTCTACGCCATTCTTGCCGGATGGGACCCGTCCGAGACGCTGTGCTCGCAGAAGCTCAATGACCGGCTCGGACAGTACCTCATCGACAAGCACCCCCAGGTCCGCGGAGTCCTCAAGTCGGCCAAGACCCACGGCGTGCCGGTGTACGTCCCCGCCTTCACCGACAGCGAGATCGGCCTCGGCGTCGCGATCCACAACCGTCAGCGAACCCTCGAGGGCAAAGCCCCCATCGCCTACGACCCGTTCCTCGACATGGAGCACTACAGCACGGCGATCGCGGGAGCGAAGCGCATCGGCATCTTCACCATCGGCGGCGGCGTGCCCCGCAACTGGGCGCAGCAGGTCGGTCCGTATCTCGAGATCATCGAGCGGACCCTCGGGCCCGAAGGCGGCGGCATGATCAAGCGCTTCCACTACGGCGTGCGCATCTGCCCCGAGCCGGTGCACTGGGGCGGCCTGAGCGGGTGCACCTACTCCGAGGGCGTGAGCTGGGGGAAGTTCGTGCCGCGCGACAAGGGCGGCATGTGGTCCGAAGTCCTCTCCGATGCCACCATCGCCTGGCCCCTCGTCGTGAAGGCCGCCCTGCAGCGCCTCGACAAGTCCGGCGGCCCCGCACCCAAAGGACCGTTCACCGGTAGCCACCGCTGGGAAGCGCGGTAGGGACGCGTCCCCTCCCCCCTCGTGGTAATCTCTCCTCCACAAGGAGGCTCCCGCATGATCACCCTCGCTCGCGCGATTCCCACGCTTGCACTCGCCTGCTCGATCGCTGCCGGCTGCTCGGGCAGCGATGACTCGGGGGAGACGACCGGGAACGCCGGCTCCGCCGGTGCCGATGCGGGGATCGAGGCCGCGACCGAGGCCGCGACCGGGGATGGCGCCCAGCCGGAGGCGGGCGAGGATGCGACGACCGAGGAGCCGGGCGCCGTGGCCTATTGCGACAATCCCGAGCCCGGCTTCGACGAGGCCCAGCCCGGGGTCCACTTCTGGTTCGACTTCGGCACCACGGTGATGATGGGCCAATCCCTGGCGCTCGCCGCCGGCGGATTCTGGCCCACGGCGCGGGAAGACTACTGCAACGAGCCCGACACGGGAGAAGTCCCCCTCGACACGTGCACCGATGTCCCCGAGCCCACGGTGCTCCCGCAGTGCACGAGCAAGGACGATTGCGCGCCCGAGCAGGACTGCCTGCCCGACACGCAGAACGGCCAGGCGATCGCCGGCTCCGAGAAGTGCCGGACCTCGAGAGGGTTGCTCGATATCGGGCCGTTCACGATCGACGGCTTCACCGACGGACCGCACACCTGGAAGTACAATGCGCAGCAGTCGGGGGCCTACACGCTCGACGGCACGGGCGACGGTCAGGTGGATATCGGGATTCTGGCGTTCGACAAGGACTACACTCTTGCGAGCGACGGGAGTGCCGACGCGGGATTGGGAGCCCTACAGGGCACCTTCCACTTCCCGGGCGACTTCCAGGTCACCGCGCCGACTCCCGTCGAGATCCAGGGAATGCCCGGTGTGCCCGCGATCGAGGTGGATCCGACGCAGGACCTCACGCTGGAGTGGACCGGCGGCGATCCGAACGGCGTGCTGAACCTGTCGCTCTCCGGCGGCCCCAAGATGGGCGGCAAGCCGGTGCGCTGCCGGGTCAAGAACGACGGCAGCTTCACCATCGAAGCCAAGTGGCTCGACACGATCAAGCTCGGCCCCTACGCGTTCGTCAACGTGATGGAGATGCGCCTCGAATCCCCGGTCGAGGCCACGGTCACGGGGACCGGGCTGACGCGCGCGAAGCTCTCGATCCTCCAGACCCGCGTGGTCAATCTGCAGAAGAAGTAGGCGCGGCGAAGGACCAGGCGGTCACGATCGTCGCCGGCTGCGCCGGACGCTTGAAGCGGATCTTCCGAATCACCTTCTGAACGCAGGCCGTCACCCGCTCGTCTTCGGCATCGCTCTCGAGGATCTCCACGTCTTGCACCGTGCCGTCCACGCGCACCTGGATGCGCACGCGCATTCCTCCCGTCGGCTCGACCTCGGACTCGGCCGAAGCCGCCGGCTTTGCACAAGCGCGGACCGCATCATCGTGCTTGTGCAGCACCGCCACGGTCTCCTCCGGATCCATGCCTTCGATCTCCGGCCCCGCGACCTCGACCTCGATGGCCGATGCGGAAGGGGGCGCGGGCGGGGGAATCCAACGCATGTCGGCGAAGGCCGCGGAGTAGGCTGCGGACGGGTGATCCGGCGGCTTGGGGGTGGCCACCGCGATGGTGATGGCGAGGGCGGCGGCGACGAAGACACCGACTCCCACGGCGACCACCCACGGGACCGGAGGCAGCGGAGGCACGGACACGAGGGCGTTGCCGCAGGCTTCGCAGCGGCTTGCGGCTTCGGGGACTTCAGCCTGGCAGGCGGGACAACGGGAAGGCACGGCCGGAGTAGAGTCGCCCTCCGCCGGAACGTCAAGACCGCGAAGCCAGAGCTCAGCGAGCCGCGGCAGTCCCGGGCGGCTCCTGCAGTGGCGTCAGCTCCCCGTGACGCTCGCGCACCGCCTTGCGCACCCGCCGGCTCGATGCGGTGTCGTCATCGGGAACCAACGCGAGCAGACGTCGCGCCGAAGTGGCCGAGTCGTTCCCCTCCTCGCGCAACGCGCTGCGCTCGTAGAATGACGATGCACACGCCACCAGCGACTCGCGCAGCTTCAACGCGTCGATGGATGTCCCGTCGTCGAAGAGCGGCAGTCCGTGCACCGCAGTGTCGCACGCCCGCGCGGTCCAGGCCGCGCCGGGGGGGGTCGACGCGGGCCGCCCCATCGCCTCGAGACGATTCTTCAGCACGCCGACGTCGTCGATCGCGGGCAATCGCAGCGCAGGCTCCCCCAGCGCCGCGCCCGCTTCCTGCAGATACCGCTTCAGCTCCGCCACGCCCTCGTCGATCCGGCCGCGCGTCAGCGCCGAAGCCGCGCGACGAACGATGGGCTGCAGGCGGCGGGTGTGCGCTGCTTGCCAATCGGAGTGCCGGAGAGACCAGAGCACGTGGGCATCACGCAGCTCGTACAGGACTCCGCCGTAAGGCAACAGGGGATTCGACGCGGGCCGGGCAGAGGAACGTCCCATGCCCATGTTCGCATCGGGATCGATGACGGCCCGCAGCCGCGCCTTGCCCCGAATCCGCGCCACCACCGGAGAGAACCGGACGTCGGACCGCTTCACACCTCCGCCGCCCAGGACGTCGCGCAACGTGCCCGCGGGATCACCGTCGGTTCGGATGTCCCCCTGGGTCGGGAACTTCGCCGCGGCGGGCAGCAGCGGCGACGCCTCCTTCACCCCCGTTTCGTCGAGCACGTAGCGAACGCCGCCCATCTCCAGGTGCGGCAGCTCGACGAAGACCGCTCCCGAAGCGTCGCGAACCAGATAGCCCGTCACCACCAGCTCCCGCTCCGCTCCGCCCGAGCCGGGCTGCGCCTCACGCAAGGACGGCGACACCCCTTCGGACAAGCCCAGCGGCCACATCGGGATCGCCGTCGCGTCGTCGATGGTGAGCGGCGCAGCCGACGCGATCATCACGATGTTCTGGCGTTCCTGATCGATCCCCGAGGAGAAGCCGAGGCGGAAGCGATCTCCCAGCGCGCTCCACTGCGCGGTCACGCGGGCCGAATCCGGCGCGCCGAGCGTGCGAATCAGCAGCACGCCGTCGGGGGTGCGCCGTCCGCGAAACACGCTTGCGGCATCGGGTGTCGCGAGGGGCGAGGGGGCCTCCTTGCCGTCGAAGGCATCGACGATGACCAGATCGAAGGACCGGTTGCACGTCCGGGCGAGCTCGAGGCCATCGCCGACGGTGGCGTGTCCTTGATAATCGAAGTAGCGGCGAGCGAAGTCGACGATCACAGGCTCGAGCTCGACGGCTTCGACCTGCATGCCTGCGCGCGCGAGCGCGGTCGCCGTGGCCCCGGTGCCCAGGCCGATCAGCAGGGCCGAACGCGCGCCGGGGCGCACCATCCTCGCGAGGTCCACCAGCGGATCGCGCCCGGGTTCCACTCCCGGATGCGCGGCGGTTCCTCCCTGCACGATGCCGTCGATCGTGAGCACGCGCGAGGCGCCCCGCTGCTCGACGCGCACGATCCCCGTGCGGCCGATGGCCTGCGCGATCACGCCAGGGGGGAGAGGTGCGGAGGTCGAGGTTGCGACGGACGAGCGATCGGGCGGGGACGCGGTGGGCGTTCCCACGGGGGGCGGGGTTTGGGACCGATCGCACGCGGCGGCGGCGCAGGCGAGGCCGGCGAGGAGCCAGGAAGCGGAAGCCATGATGGGGAAACGCCGCGGGAGCATGGTGCCGATTCAAGCACGTTGTCCGGGCGGGGATCAAATCGCGTTCCGCGGGGGGCCGCGACGCGTGGGGGAGGGATCAGACCGACACGGCGCGCGCGTCGACCCACTGGGGCTGACCGCCGCCCTGGAAGGAGCAGAGGTACTGGCCCTGTCCCACTTGCACGATGGTCGCCGAGTAGCGCTGGCCGTTGGACCAGGTGACATTCACCTGGGTGCCGGGAGGCAAGGGGGATCCGGGCGCGGGGGAAGGCTGTGGGGGCGCAGCGGCAGCGGGGGGCTGCGGGGCCTGGGAGACCTGTTGCGGATAGCCTTGCGGGGCAGGGGCTTGTGCCGACTGCGGTGGATAGCCTTGCGCCGAAGGCGCTTGTGCGGACTGCGGGGCATAGGCCTGGGAAGCGGGGGGAGCCTGGCCGGGCTGCGCCATGCCCGCGGCGCCGGCCTGTGCACCGGGGTTCTTGAAGCGTTCTTCGTGCTCCTTGGTAATGCGCGGGAGCTCGGCCTTGTTCTTCTTGCGCCAGAACATGCCGCCGACGCCCGAGCCGGCGATCATCGCGAGGGCGAGGAAGGCGAAGATGCCTGCTCCGACGAAGTTCTGGACGGCCTCGGACTGGTATCTGTTGACGATCCCCTGGTCGATGCTGGCGGGGCTGGCGCACTTGTACGAGCGGCTCGAGGTTGGTTTGGCGCGCTCGGAGGCGCACTCCTTGATGCGCTCTTCGGCGTACTCGACGCTCCTGAGGTTGGAAGAGCCGGTGTTGGCGCAGGCGAGGGCGCGGCAGCCGGAGAAGAGTCCAAAGAAGGCGAGGGCGATGGCGCCGGCGAAGATGGGGAACGGGGTGAGCTTCTTGTCGAGGGGGAGGGGCGGCGGGCCCTGGGGGACGACCGGCATGGGCATCGCGCCCGGCATGGCGGCACCCCCTGCCAGGGCCGGCTGCATGCCAGCGCCCTCGGTGCCCGGGATCGTGCCGCCGGCGCCCGCGGCGGCGTTGATCCAGTTCATGATGTTGCCGTAGAGCTGATACTGATTCGGCAATCCCTTGCACGACGATACCGCGTAGATGGCGCGATTGCCGCGGGACTTCGTCTTGATGACGAATCGCTTGGCGGCGGGCTCGAATCCCGGCACGCAGGTGATGACGTCGGAGAACTCGATGGTCTCGACTCCGAGGTTCTGCAGGGCGAGGCCCGACATCATCTTGAGCTTCGAGCGAATCAGAATCAGGCGCTGATTCGTCACCACGGCGAAGAAGTGCTTGAGCGTCAGCACGCGCGCCCAGAGCGTGATGAACACGAAGATCAGCCGCACGGCAAATGACATGTCGTTGTACATCATGCCGAGGCAGAGGATCCGCTCCCCCGGCCGCAACGTCGGCGTCACGATATTGGCTGCGAATTGCTCGTGTTCCGTCATCCCTGCTCCTCCAGCCATCGCGCATAGCATCGTTCGTCAGGCGTAGCAACGCACTGCGGTCCCGTGGACCGGCAATGGGAGTCCGGACTCCGGGAGTATCCGAGCCCTTCTGTTTATGTTTGGAGTCTGGACTTCCGGGTCAGCCAGCGCGGGCCGCCGCGATTCGATTGGTCTCACGCAGTCGGACCGAGAGCGTGCGACTGATCACCTTCAGCAGGCGAAGCGCCGTCCCCTCGTTGGTGGCCAAGTGACGGCGCAGCCGCTCCAGCGGCCAGCCATACGCCACCACCTCGCTCACCGCCTCCACTCTCGCACTCGTCGGACCGTCGTCCACCAGCGCCATCTCGCCCAGCGAAGCGCCGTATCCGAGCTCGCCGAGCACCGTGGCTCTCCCGTCGTCGTCCACGTGCGAGATTCGCACCTTGCCGGACAGCACGAGGAGCATGTGAACTCCCTCGCACCCCTGCTCGATCATCGTCAGGCCGGGGGCGAACGTCTTGCGCTCTCCGAATGCCTGTAGTGCGCGCAGCTCGTCGAGGGCGAGCTCGGACAGCAACGGAATCTGTCTGAGCACATCGACGTCCTGGTTCACCGCGGTGATCATACCCTGGGAGTCTTCGTTCGCGGGAGCGCCCGGGGGCGGGGGCAGCAGCAAGGGGCGCAGCAGGCTGCTGGGTCCCGCGGGAGCGACGGAGATCGACGGCGCGGGCGGGACGGGGGCGTTGGAGACGTGCGGCGCCGGCACCAGGGACTGCTGCGCAGGCGGGGGAGACGGAGCCTTCGAGGGGGCGGGTGCGGTCGCGGCGGGAGGCGTGACTCCGAGGGCCGCGAGAGCCGCGCGAGGCTTCTCGCGCTGGGGGTCGAACCTGCAGGCCGCCTCGAAGAGCTTGCGCGCCGCCTGGGTTTCGCCGACGGCAACGTAGATGTCGCCGAGACGCTCGTAGACTTCAATCGACGATGCGTCGAGCGGACACGCCTTGATCGCGCGGATGTAGTGCGTCGCGGCAGTGTCGCGGTGTCCCGCGTGCTCGAGGATCCTGCCGAGCAGGAGCATGGAGGAGGCGAAACGCTTGTCAGTGGTCTCCACGCGCTGCAGCGCCTCGACCGCGCGGTCGAGCCTGCGGACCTTCGCCCACAGACGCCCTGCGTCGAAGAACCGATTGGCCTTCTCGTGGGCCACCGCGGCCCGCTCGGGCTGGTTGCATCGCTCGTAGAACTGGGCCGCGAGGTCGAAGCGCAGATCGCGCTCGTACAGCTCCGCCACGCGATCGAACTTGCCCCCCGCTTCGTAGAGCTGGGCGGCGCGCGAGAACTGATAGCTGCGCTCGAAGAACGGCGCGGCACGCGCCGGATCCCCGATCAGCAGGGCCGCACGCCCGGCCCGATCGAAGTCGCGCGCCCGCGTGAACGCCTCCGCGAGCGCCTCGCGCACCGCGCCGCTCGTGCTCTGGGCGTCCTCCTCGAGCAACGCATCTCCGACGTCCGGAGCGCTGGTGGCGATCAACGATGCGGCTTTGTCGACCTCGCCCACGTTCAGGTGGGCAATGATGACGGCGCGAACCTTGCCGGTGGCGACGAAGGTGCCGCCTCCGTCGCCGTCGACGAAGTCGAATTCCATTTCACGGCTCAAGCGACCTTGCATCGGACGTACTCCGCTCGTGGTTCCGAGTTCGATCAGGCGCCGACACTCTGCAGCATGTGAAGCACCTCACCGGGCGCCGTCACTCCGGTGCCCACCAGGATTCCCGCGTATCGCGCCAGATCCACCAGCGCCCCGGCCTTCGCCGCCTCCCGCAGCCGCGGCAGATCCGCCCCGCTCGATATCGCAGACCGCACCGCGTCGTTGACCACCAACAGCTCAATCACCGCCGCGCGCCCCTTGAACCCCGTGTTGTTGCACCGCGCACAACCCTTGCCCCGGTAGAGCTTGGGACGCTCGTGCTGCAGGAACGCTCCGACGCGGTACAGCCGATCCACGATTGGCTGCGGGTAGTCGAAGGGTTCCACGCAGGCCGGACAACAACGACGCACCAGACGCTGGTGCAGAACCCCGAGCAGCGAGTTGGCAATCGCGTAACGCTCCACCTGCAGGTCCGCCAACCGGAGCACCGCGTCGAGCGCACCGTTGGTGTGCAACGACGTCATCACCAGATGGCCCGTCATCGCTGCCTCCGCCGCCATCCGCGCCGTCTCGTGATCGCGCGTCTCCCCCACCATGATCACATCCGGATCCTGACGCAGCAGCGCCCGCAGCACCGTCGCGAACGTCGTCCCCACCTCCGGATTCACCTGGATCTGCGTCGTGCCGTCGAGGTGATACTCGATCGGATCCTCCACCGTCACCAGGTTCAGCTCCGGCCGCCGACGCGCCGTCAGCGCGCTGTACATCGTCGTCGTCTTGCCCGACCCCGTCGGCCCCGTCACCAACACCAGCCCGTGCGGACGGAACACCATCTCGCTGAAGAACTGCCGCACCTTGTCTTGCACGATGATCGACTTCAGATCCGTGACGTTCGCCTCGGCGTCGAGGATGCGCATCACGACCTTCTCGCCGAACTTCGCCGGCATCGTGGACACCCGCAGATCCACCATCCGCTTGTCCACGCCGAGGGAAATGCGTCCGTCCTGGGGACGCCGCGTCTCGGTGATGTCGAGCTTCGCCAGGAGCTTCAGACGACTCACGAGCGGACGTGCCACCTCGGCTGGCAGGAGCTGTGGACGCGCTCGCAGATCGCCCTCCACCCGGTATCGGATGCCCACGCCCCGACGCTCCTGCTCCACGTGGATGTCCGAGGCCCCCACGGCCAATCCCGTCGAAACGATCTCGTCCACGAGCGCCACGATCTGCGGCCCCGTCGGCCCACCGGGAACCAGCGAGCGCTGCGTGCGCTCGTCGTCCTCCACGAACGTGACCTTCGGACGGGCGTCGGGTGCGACCACCACAACCTCACCCTGGTGCTGCTGTGCTGGACGCGCCTTGCCGCGAACGGTCTCGAGGAAGCGCTCGTAGTCTTCGGCGCCGACGGCTGCGACCTTGACGCGCATGCCCTGCAGTGCCTGCTTCGCAGCGTTGATCGCAGAAATCTCGAGGGGATCCACCATGCCGAGCGTCAACGTCTTCCCGCTCAACTCCACCGGTACCATCCGCCCACGCGTCCAGGTCGCCTCCGGCAGCAAGGCCCACAGCTTCCGATCCACCGCCTTGCCCGACAGGCTGATCCAGGGGAACTCGAAGCCCGCCGTCATCCGGCCGAGCCGCTCCGCCAGCGTCTTCGCCACCCCCATCGCGACATTGGGGACTTGCTGCACCAGCGCCTGGAAGACCTCGCTCGACAGGCGGTACACCGTCGTCGGCTCCAGCGCGGTACAAGTCGCCGTGCGCACCTCGCCCGTGACGA
>JAKLDZ010000260.1 GCA_022703255.1 Myxococcota bacterium
CATGACGGTGACTGAAGGTCCCCCGCTTGACATCCTGGCCACTGAGACGCACATTACGGCCTTCGGTCAGGATACTGCCATATGCCAGCAATTCGCCAAGCGCCCAGTCAATATTGCCATCCGCAATCAGCTTCTGCTTGCCTTTGGCCCCTTCCCCCCCCTGGTGCTGATACCCCACGAAGGCGTCAATCGTCCCCTGCGAGAAGATGTCGTACCAACCGCCCTCGTGCACCGCGGGCACCTTGACGTCGGCGAAGTCCGGTGCGGTCTGCACGGCGTTCCAGAACGGGTCTCCGGCCGGGTGGTCCTTGATTTCCTGCAGGAAGAACGTGCTCCCCTGGCCTTGCAGCCAGTTCTCCATCAGCTCCTTGCGAAACGCACCGCCCTGGTAGAAGGCATGTTCGTAGACCGAAGGAGTTCCGACCGCGACCCACATGGCGTCGAGCGCAGGCGGAGTGGACGACGCCGCCATGTACTGCACGATGCCGAGAGCGGAGCCGCCCCAGGTGACCAGATGGCCGTCGAAGGCGGGGAGCGTGGCGAGCCACGCCATCGTGTCGTAGCCGTCCTTCAGGTCGCCGTCTCCATCGCAGCGGAACACGCAATCAGTCCCTTCGGAGGCGAAGCGGCCGCGCAGATCCTGCACGATCGTGGCGATGCCCACGCCGCGCAAGCCGTCGCCGATGGACTCCATGGCCGACTTGCCGTAGGGCGTGCGGACGAGCACGGCGGGGAAGGGCCCGGCGCCCGTGGGGACGTAGAAGTCGGTGGCGAGCTTCACCGCGTCGCGCATCTCGACCATCACGGTGCCGTCGGGGGCAGCGGCGGCGGGAGCCGAGAACGATGCGGCCGCGATGAGGGAGAGTATCCGCAGGGAGAGTGCGCGTGGAGTCACGCGCACAGGATCGCACCGGACGCGGGGCAACGCAACGACGCGGGATGGGGGCTCAGGGCTGGGGTTCGCAGCGGGCGTTGTCGGGCTCGCGGGGACCGAAGGGCGCGCTGCCGTAGGCGCGCACCTCTTCGCAATCCACCTCGCCGTCCTGGTTGGTGTCCAGGTTCAACGCGCCGTGAAGGCCGTCCACCCGCTGCATCACGAACCGCGCAGTATCCGGCGGATTCCGGGTGTCGTACTGCGAGGCGCAGAACCCGCCGGTGGCGCCCAGCACGATCTGCGTGGTGATGTTGTTGCCCATCCCCGCGATGCGAGTGCCCGACTCCACCTTGCCGTTCCACTGGGCGATCGCGCGCTGCACGACGTACATGGAGCACTGATTGGCGCCCAGGATGAGGGTGGCGCCAGGGTTGCCGTCGTTGTCCTGGTCGTACACCCTCGGATCCGTGGCTTCCTTCGGCAGCTCCTCGAACTCGGGATCGGTGAGGTTCATGGCCCAGAGCTCGACGTTGCGCTGGGTGGAGTAGGTGGCTCCCGGTTGAGAGCCGCTGAGGACTGCGACGTAGTTCTGTGAAGGAATGGACTCGACGACGGCGAGGGGGATGGTGGTGGAGACGCCGACGATGGGGGTTTGCTCGATGAGGCAGTCCCGGGAGGTGTGTTGGACGACGCCGCCAGGAGAGGACTGGAGCTTGACGAGCAGCAGGGTCTGGGTGACGGACTCGAGGTGGATGGAAAGCACCTTCACGCAGGTGGAGGTCTCGTGCCACATGACCCAGGTGCCATCGGGGACCAGGTCCGAGGCAGGACCGGAGTCGGGGGCTTCGACGTCGTCGGCAGCCGCGGCGTCGTGGAAGACCGCGGGATAGTCCCCCTCGGGCGGTTCCGGTGCGCCGCACGCGACGAGCGCGAGGCAGGCGAGGGCGGTGAGTGCGCTCGAGCGAAGAGGCAAGGCTCTCATCGGTACCTCCAGGAGACCTGCACACCGGCGGCGGCAATCCATCCCCCGCTCGACCACCCCGGGAACCCGGGATTGCCCGTTTGCAGCCCCTGCGCCTCCGGCATCGTCTTGCCCGTCGCCGGATCCTTCGTGTCATCGGGGATCTCGTCGCACAGCGCAGCGACGCCGTCGGCACACGCGGGTGAGCTCGACGAGAACGCCTTGGTGTGGGACCGCGGCACCGCGGCCTGCAGTTGTCCGAAGGCCGACACGTCGAGGGTCATGCCCGCGATCATGACTTCCTGGCTGAGGCCGAGGCCGAAGACCCACATGGAGTTGTCGGCGTAGTTGGTTCTCCCGGTCTGCTCCGGCACGGGCGAAGGGCGGTATCCGATGCCGCCGCGAACCAGCGAGCGTTTCGCGAGTCGTCCCTCGACGCCGGCCGCGACGGAGAGGGTGTCGTGGAAGCCGGCGATGCGATCGGTGTCATCGCGGTATCCGGACCACTGGCTCCAGGTGGTGTCGAGGGCAGCGGCGAAGGAGCCTTGGGCCCAGGCGGCGGAGAGGTTGAGCTGGTGGGGAGCGTGCTCGGCGACGATGTTCATCGGCTGGCTGAAGGGATACTGCGGAGTGCCCTGGAAGCCGTTGATCTGGACGGTATTGGCTCCGCGCAGGGAGGACTGGAGCTCCCCGCGCCAGGTGAGCGAGAAGCGGAGACGGTCGTCGAGGAAGCGAGCTGCGGCGGAAACGAGCGGGGCCGTGTCGACACCGGTCTCGGTGCGCATGTCGATGTACTGGACCGAGTTGTTGGCCTGACTCGGCACGAGGACATGGTTGTTGGAGCGGGTCTCGATGGCGAAGCGCATGCCGGCGCCGATGGAAAGCCAGCGCAGCGGGCGGACCGATCCCGCGATCAGCGTCTGCTGGGTCGACAAACGCTCGCCGTAGATCGCCAGGTGCACCGAGTTCGAGAAGTACTGCTCGCGCTCGTCGGAGTAGAAGGAGTTCTGGTTGCCGATCCCGGTTGTGGGGATGAAGGCGAGGACGCCGAGGCGGAGCCAGTCGATACCAGCGGAGATGGTGGCGCCGACGGTGAATCCGGAGAAGCCTGGGGCGCGGGATTGGGAGCCGCGCGCCGAGAGGCGATAGCGCGACGGGATGGCGGGAGAGGAGGCGCCGAGGTCGGGCAGGTCATAGCCCGCGGGACGCTCGGACAGTCGCGTCTTGAGTCGGTTGACAGCGCCGACGAATCCCACGGACACGCCGGGCTGGCCGAACGCCATACCGGCGGGGTTCGCGTGGACAGCGTAGGAGTCGTCGAGCAGCGCAGCGCCCGCGCCGGCCATACCCACCGAGCGGGCACCGGCGCCAAAGGCGGTGAGCTCGTCGGCGAGGGCGGGCGCCGAGCTCAGCACAACCAGGGTTCCCAGGCAGGCAGCCTGGATTCTCAGAGGTCTCATGGAAAACAGTGTTTTGTTAGCACGATCCGCGGGAGGTCGAGCGAGAATCCTTTCCCTAGGCGTCTCGAACGCGACCGTCCAGACCCTTCCGGTGCGGGGGTTGCCCTCCGGTCACGATCCGCCTACGGTGCCCCCATGCTTCGCAAGCTCTCCAAAGAAGACCGACTCCACCTCATGAAGTTCGTCTGCTCCTTCGCCTGGGCAGACCTCGAGGTCCAGGACGCCGAGCGGAAGTTCGTCGACAAGATGGCGTCCAAGCTCGGCCTGACCGACGACGAGAAGAAGCTGGTGAAGGGGTGGCTGCGCGTGCCGCCTCCCATCGAGGAAGTGGATCCGGCACGGGTACCTGCGGCGCATCGGCAGTTGTTCGTGGATGCGGCACGGGAGACGATCCGGGCGGACGGGATGGTGACGCCGGACGAGGACGAGATGTTCCAACTGTTCGTGCAGCTCGTGCAGCCGGGCAAGCGGAGCGCCAAGCGGGGCTGAAGCTCGCCCGGGGCGCCGCGACGAAGTACACTGGCGGCGAAGTCTTCCCATGGCCAATCCCTCCCTGTTGCTGGGCCGCGTGCTCGGGGGGCGCTATCACCTCACGGAGCTCATCGGCGCCGGAGGAATGGCCTCCGTGTTCCGCGCCACCGTCGATGGCTCTCCCACGCCCGTCGCCGTCAAGGTCCTGCACCCCTCCCTCGCCGCCGACCCCTCGTTCGTCAAACGCTTCCGCCTCGAAGCCAGGACCGCCGCCTCCGTCGCCCACGACAACGCCGTGATCGTCCTCGATCACGGGGTCGATCACGGCCTTCCCTTCATGGTGATGGAGCTGTTGCGGGGCCGCGATCTCGCTTCCCTGATCGCCGCCGAGGGGCGCTTGCCTCCGTGGCGCGCGCTCGACCTGACCGCCCAGATCTGCGACGTGCTCTCCCTCGCGCACCGACTCGGGATCCTGCACCGGGACCTGAAGCCCGAAAACGTCGTCATCCTCGGCTCCCCGCCCGGAGAGCACGTCAAGGTCCTCGACTTCGGTCTCGCCAAGATCTACGCGCCCAAGCCCGGCGCCGAGGTCACCGCCGGCATCACCCGCCACGGCGTCGCCCTCGGCACGCCCGCGTACATGTCGCCCGAGCAGTGCGGGGCCGAGAAGCTCGACCAGCGCAGCGACGTCTACGCCTGCGGCGTGCTGCTGTTCCAGATGCTCACCGGTCGCGTCCCGTTCGAGGGGCGCACGGAATACGAGACCATGGTCCAGCACCTGACCCATCCGCCGCCGTCGCTGCGCGAGCTCGACGCGTCGATCCCCGAAGCGGTCGAGCGCGCGGTGCTCAAGGCGCTCGCGAAGAAGCCCGCGCAGCGGTTCCAGACCGCCCGGCACTTCCAGGAGACGCTCCTTCGCATCGCCTGGGAGCTGTAGCGAAAGGATCGCGTTCGCGCCCTGCCCCCCCCACGGCCGGGCTGACTCGCCGTCGAGCTTTCTGCTACCATCTCCCCGATCATGGGTGTCGCAATGGCATGGCGCCTGGTAGCGGTCGCGGCGGTCGCCGCGTCGACGCACGGCTGCACCATCGAATCCTATGATCCCTCGCAGGTAGTGGGCGTGCTCGCCGACTTCTCGGTGACCCAGTCGTCCGACGCCAAGTCGCTTGCCAGCGGCTGCATCCTGCTGCGCACGGGGGAGGCGGGATACGGCGTGGACGACAACGACAAGGCCGACCACATCGTGGTGGCCGCCCCTGCGGGCGCGCGCATCCGTCACGCGGTGCGCATCTCCGAGGTCACGAAGTACGACCAGACCGGCGGCCTTCCGGTGCACGACGCGTTCTGGTGCGGACCGGAGTCGAACGCGGGAGCCCGGCGCGCGTCGGGGTACTTCGCCTTCGACTGCATGCGTGTCGTGGGGCCTTCCCCGGCAGCTCGATTGGAGTCCATCGAGCTGGTCGATCCTCACTGGGACGACAAGAGCCAGCAGATCTACGCCACTGGCTACACGATGACCCTCGTGGTGCAGCACCCGGGGGTCGTGCGGACCGCCCTCGCCTGCGGCACCGACATCTCCACCGTGTTGCCCGGGTCGCACGAAGGCGACCAGGTCGCGGAGCTGACGATCGCGTCGCCGTGAGTCGGCGCAGCGGAGTCTCAGGCACCGCTCGGGGGCGGGAGATCGACCTCGACGACCTGAATGGGTCCGTGGGTATCGCAGAGTCTGGCGCCGACGGAGTGGAGGATTTGCTGGACGGGGAGGTTGTCGCGCAGGATCTCGGCGCGAAAGACGCGGATTCCGCGCTCGATCGCCGCTTGGGTCAGGAGCCGCAGCAGGACCTTTCCCAGGCCGCGCCCCTGGACGGCGTCGATCACGGTCACGGCCGCTTCGGCCACCTCGAGCTCGTCGGCGAGACGAATGAAGCGGGCGACCCCCAACCCCGTGACCGGTTGCCCTTCGCGTATGCGCCCGTAGGCCACCAGCGCCGCGTGGTCCTGGAAGTCCACGCGCGTCAAGTAGTCGAGCGCGGAGGGGCTCAGCTCCGTCTGCGATGACAGAAAGCGCCGATACCGCGACACCGCCGACAGCCGTCCGAACCCCTCGCGAAGTCCGGTGGAATCCTCCGGACGAATCGCCCGCACCGTGACCCGCGTCCCGTCCCGCAGAACCTCCTCGGTGCTGAAGCTCCGATCGATCATCATGCTGCGGCGCCCGGTGTCGGCATGGCTGGGATGACGCGTCGATGCACGCGCTGCGGTCGAGGTTGGCATCAGGGCGCCACGCACATCAACACGAATCCGCTCCCTCCGCAGGGAAGGCCGATGCGCGCACCTGGGGGTCGCGGAGGACGAGGCGCGGGACGGATTCGACGAGCCGGGGGAAACGTGCAAGGTTCGAAGCTCGAAGAACCCACCCCAGGTGACCCGATCGATGACCCGCACCGGAAGCGTCCTCCGAGCCCTTGCCCTCGCTCTCCCCCTCAGCCTCCTGGCGGCGGCGTGCGGTGGCGACGACACCCCTAACCCTCAGACCATCCCCGACGCCGCGGCCGATCGCGCGGATGGAAAGGCCGGGGGCGGCGGCGCAGACGCGTCGAAGCCGGAGACGTCCACGGACGCCTCGGATGAGGAGACCGCCGACGCGGAGGCGCCCGACGGGGCAGAGGACGACGGCGCAACACAAGACGGCGGGCCGGACGCGTTGGATGACGTGGCGCAGGAGGATGGGGCGCAGGAAGACGTCTCGACGCAGGACGTGTCGCCGGAGGATGTCGGGACGCAGGACGTTGCGCCCGATGTGGAGCCGGAAGCGTCGGGGCCGACGAAGCTGCGCATCGTGGCCGCGAACCTGACGAGCGAGAACGGCCAGTCCTGGGACCCCGGGCACGGCAAGCGGATCCTGCAGGGGATTCACGCGGACGTCGTGATGATTCAGGAGTTCAAGTACGGGGACAGCTCGCCCACCGCGATTCGCAGTTTCGTGGACGAGGTCTTCGATCCGTCGTTTGCCTACTATCGGGAGACCGGCGCGCTGATCCCCAACGGCGTGATCAGCCGCTATCCGATCGCGGAGGGGGGGACGTGGGACGATCCGGAGGTGATGGATCGGGGTTTCGCGTGGGCGCGGATCGACCTGCCGGGGCCGCGGGATCTGCTGGCGGTGAGCGTACACCTGCTCAACTCGGGCACGGCGGGAGAGCGGAATGCCGAGGCCACGGCGTTGTTGGGATACATCAATGCACAGGTGCCGTCCATGGACGCCCTGGTGGTGATCGGCGGCGACTTCAACACGCAGACCCGGACCGAGAGCTGCTACGACACGCTGGATGCGCGGTTCGTGACCATCGGCCCCTGGCCGGTGGATCAGAAGAACAACTCCAATACCAACGCCAAGCGGCAGTTGCCGTACGACTGGGTGCTTGCGAGCACGGCGCTGGATCCGCTGGAGGTGTCGGTGGTGATCGGCGCCAACTCGTTCCCCAACGGGCTGGTGGTGGACACGCGCACCTACAATCCGATTGCCGACTTGTCCCCTGCCCTGTCCACCGACTCCGCTGCGCTGAACATGCAGCACATGGCGGTGGTCCGGGACTTCGTAATCCCCTGAGCCGTCTCCCCGCGCCACCGGTTGTTGCCTGCCGGAATCGAAGCTAGGATGCCGCCCATGCCGCTCGATTCAGCGACCCTGGTGCGCCGTCCCGTCGTCCTCGTGCGCGGCGGCACGCTCTGCGCCCCGGGGCTCGCAGAGGCCCCCATCGGTCCGGAGGGGCTGACGGTCGGGCGGGATCCCTCGGCCGGGCTCTGCCTGAACGACAACGAGGTGAGCGCGGCGCACTGCGAGCTGCGAGCGACGGCGGACGGCGTGGTGCTGCGGGACTTGGGGAGCACCAACGGCACGTGGCTGGGGGTGGCGCGGGTGAACGAGGCGCGGCTGACGGGCGCGTGCACGCTGCGCGTGGGCCAGACCGAGCTGCAGTTCGCACCGGAGCAGACGAACCATCCGGTCGAGGCCGAGACGGAGGCGTCGTTCGGTCCGCTGGTAGGCGCCTCGGCCGTGATGCGTCGTCTGTATCGCATTCTGAGCAAGGTGGCGGGAACGGAGCTGTCGGTCCTGGTGACGGGGGAGACGGGGACGGGCAAGGATCTGGTGGCGCAGGCGATTCACCTGGCGAGCCCGCGTCGGGACGGTCCCTTCATCGTGGTGGACTGCGGGGCGATCCCGGCAGGGTTGGCGGAGAGCATCCTGTTCGGGCACGAGCGGGGGAGCTTCACGGGCGCGGTGCAGCGCCAGTCGGGCGTATTCCATTCGGCGCGTGGGGGCACGCTGTTCCTCGACGAGCTGGGGGAGCTGCCGCTGGACATCCAGCCCAAGCTGCTGCGCGCGGTGGCGGATCGATCCGTGAGGCGGCTTGGGGCAGCGGACTACGAGCCGGTGGATGTGCGGGTGATTGCGGCGACGCGGCGCGATCTGCGTCGCGAGATCAATGCCAATCACTTCCGCTCCGACCTGTTCTTCCGTCTGGC
>JAKLDZ010000261.1 GCA_022703255.1 Myxococcota bacterium
CTCCCATCCGCACGGATTCGTAGCTCGGGCCCCCTCCAGCGTGAATGCCAATCATCAACGACGACTTCCCCGGCGTCCAACCGAAGGCCAGACCTCCTCGGGCGTGGTAGCTCCAGGCACTCCCCTCTGCGCGAGCCGAAGTCGCACACAGCAGCGTCGCGCTCGCGAGCGCACACGCGACGGCAAGGCGCGCCTCAGAAGACATGGATCCCCACGTGGGCAAGAAGCATCCACGGACGCGCCGCTTCGCCGTCGGCCAGTCCTTCGAGCTCGAACAACGGCACCAATCCCCGCACCCCCAGGAGCAAGCCGGTGGACTCGCTCATCGCAATCGTTGCCCCCGCCGTCATCCCCACCACGAACCCGCCGTCGAGCCGCTTGTCCGGCGGCGGCTCCCCCGACACGCCCCGAGGCGAGTGCACCAGGTACATCCCCCCCACGTGCAGATCGAGCATCGGCTGAACCGCCCAACGCGTCGGCGGCGCAACTCCCACCGTCGCCAGCAGCCCCGCGAACATCCCCTGCCGATCCTGCGCGTCGTAGGCCTGCGCATAGCCCACGAACGCATCCCCCCCCACCACCACCGGACGCTTCGCCCACCCGAGGCCGAAGGCAAAGTCCTGCGCCGAGCCCCGCGTCATCGGCGGCGCAACTCCCAACTCCACGCCCACCGTCGCGCGATCCGGCCCCCGCCCGGCGGCGGACGCGCCGGGAGCGATGAGGTCGATCGCAACGAGCACGGCGCCAGCGACGACGAGAGATGGCAGGAGGACCGAGCGAGACTTCACGACCGTGCCAGCATACTCCGAGAGCCCTCGAAGCTTCCCCGAGAATATGGATCGCCGCGACATGGACCCTCGGTCGCAGCAGAGCGTCTGAACGGATTGGCTCCGACGTCACATCGTTGGTTGACGATCCGCCGACGAACCGTAGTCTGTAGGAGCAGTGCCGATCTTGCCTCCGCCGCGCAAGGACGCCCCAGCGTCAACACAGCACGGCGATCCGACGAGGTCTCGTTTCCCAGAAAGGGCTTCCCCCATGCGTTCCTTCGGACTCTCCTTCCCGACCTTCGTCGCCGGCGCCGTCGCCTGCGGGATGCTCGTCGCCTCGTGCTCCAGCTCCGATGAGACGGCCGGCCCCTCCGGGGCTTCGGGCAACGGCGGTCAGGGAGGCATCGACGGTGGGGGCGGCGCGAGCGGCGGATGGATGCCCGACGGGAGCGCAGGCGCCGCAGGGACCCTCCTCATAGAGGCCGGAGTCACGGACTCCAAGCTGACCCCCGATGCCGCATGTGCCGCGCAGTCGGCCGAGGCGACGCTGGTGAAGAAGCCGGTCGACATCATCTTCGTGATCGACAACTCGGGCAGCATGGGCACCGAGAACGCCGCCGTCGTCACCAACGTGAACCAGAACTTCGCCCAGATCATCCAGGCGAGCGGCATCGACTACCGCGTGATCCTGCTGACGTCACACACCACCGGTCAGGAAGTCCAGGTGGGGCCTCCGCTGTCGTCCGGCGCTACCTCCACCGTCCCCGGCAATAACCCGCCCATCTTCTACCACTACGATCGCAGCGTCGGGAGCCACAACTCCCTGTGCCTCGCGCTCGACACCTACGCCACGCCCGACGTCCACTCCTTCGGTCAGGGATGGGGCACCTGGCTGCGTCCCGAGGCGCTCAAACTCTTCGTGGAGATCACCGACGACGGCATCTCGTGCGCGAGTCAGAAGAGCGGCCACACGTACAACGACGCGAACAGCGTGGCCGGGGGGAAGACGTCGGCAGAGGCGTGGGACAAGGACTTGCTCGCCCTCGACCCTGCGCAGTTCGGCACGGAGACGGAGCGCAACTACGTCTTCTACAGCATCATCGGCATCTCCGCGAACCAGCCCCCCAACAAGCCGTGGGAGCCCACCGATGCGGTGATGACCTCGGAGTGCCCGACCGCGGCGGACCCCGGCACGGGCTACCAGTGGCTGAGCAACATGACCGGTGGGCTGAAGTTCCCGGTGTGCGAGGGGAGCGGTTTCGATGCCGTGTTCCAGAAGCTCGCCGAGGGCGTGATCCAAGGGGCGAAGCTCGCCTGCGACTTCGAGATGCCCGCCGCGCCTCCCGGAGAAGACCTCGACCCGAACAACATGCTCGTGAACTACACGCCGTCCGATGGCAGCCCGTTGGTAGAGTTCAAGAAGGTTGCCAACGCCGCCGCGTGCATCGACAACGCGTTCTACATCGAAGGCACCACGATCCATCTGTGTCCCCAGGCGTGCACGCTCGTGCAAGCCGATGACAACGCGAAGATGGACGTGCTGTTCGGGTGCAAGCAGGACGGCCCAGCCTGATCGCTCCGCTTCAGCACCTCGCCGGTGCTGCCTCGTCCTCCGAACCGTCCGGCCGACGCGGTCTCGCAGGCCGCTCAATCCCCGCCGCCGCATACACCTCCTGCTCGTCGAGCGTCTCGCGCGCAAGCAGCTCCGTGACGATCCCGTCGAGCTTGTCCCGGTTCTCCCGAAGCAGACGCCGCGCCTCCGCAAGGCACTCCTGCGAGATGCGGCGCACCTCCTGGTCCACCAGATCGAGCATGGCATTCGAGGTCCCCGCCATGGTCGGAGGGCCGTCCGACGGAAGCACCGACACCGCTCCGATCTTCTCCGACATGCCCCACCGCCCCACCATCGCGCGCGCAATGCGCGTCACCGTCTCCAGATCGCTCTCGGCGCCCGTGGTGATGACCCCGAAGACCTCCTGCTCGGCGGCCGTGCCTCCCAACGCACCGATGATGCGTCCCTTGAGGTACTTCATGTCGTAGCCGTACCGATCCTGCTCCGGCGTCGACAAGGTGACTCCCAGCGCGCGCCCGCGCGGGATGATCGAGACCTTGCGCACCGGATCCGCTCCCGGCTGCAGCATGCCGAGCAACGCGTGTCCCGCCTCGTGATATGCCGTGCGCTTCCGCTCGCACTCCGGCATCACGATGTTCCGCGCCGTCCCGAGCTGCACCTTCTCCAGCGCGTCGGTCAGCTCGCGCTGCGATACCTTCTCCTTGCCCCGCTTGGCCGCCAGCAGCGCTGCCTCGTTCACCAGATTCGCCAGCTCCGCTCCCGTCATCCCCGGCGTCGATGCCGCCACCGACTCCAGCTTCACGTCGTCGGCCAACGGCACCTTCCGCGTGTGCACTCCCAGGATCTCCGCCCTCCCCTTCTGATCGGGTGAGTGGACCATGATCGTGCGATCGAATCGCCCCGGGCGCAGCAGCGCGGGGTCGAGCACATCCGGACGGTTCGTCGCGGCCAGCACCACGACGCCTTCGCGCCCGGAGAACCCATCCATCTCCGTCAGGATCTGATTCAGGGTCTGCTCGCGCTCGTCGTGTCCTCCCATCGCGTGCCCCCCGCCGCGCGATCGCCCAATCGTGTCGATCTCGTCGATGAAGATGATCGACGGGGCGACCTTGCTCGCCTCCTCGAACAGCTCGCGTACTCTGCTGGCGCCGACTCCCACGATCATCTCGATGAACTCCGAGGCGCTGGCGCTGAAGAACGGCACGTTCGCCTCTCCGGCCGTCGCCCGTGCCAGAAGGGTCTTGCCCGTGCCCGGCGATCCGGCGAGGAGCACTCCCTTGGGAGGCCGCGCTCCCACGCGACGGTACTTGTCCGGGTCCTTCAGGAAGTCGACGACCTCGCTGATCTCGGCCTTGACCTCGTCGATGCCGGCCACGTCGGCGAAGGTCGCGCGCACCTTGTCCGGGTCCACCCGCTTGCTTGGACGCCGCCCCATCAGACCGCCGATGCCGCCCATGGCGCGTTGCTGGCGACGGAACCACCAAGCGTACAGGCCGAACAGCAACAGCAGGGGAGCCATCGAGATCAGCAGGTTCGTCAGCATGCCCCGCTCCTCGGTGAGCGGTCTGGCCTGCACCGTCGCCCCGTCCGCCTCCAGCTCCTTCAGCAGGTCGTCTACCGCGAACGTGGGACGCTCCGTGGAGAACTGCTTGTAGGTCGCCTGGGTCTGTCCGGGAATCGCCTTGGGTTGCTTCAGCTCCCCCTGCACGGTGTTGCCGCGCGCGAAGACCTGCTGGACGTTCTTCTCCGCAACCTGGGCCTTGAACTCGGTGTAGGAGATGACCACCGGGCCCGACAGCCTGTCCTGGATCGTCAGCCCGAGAAAGAGCATCGCGCCGAGCAGCAGCCAGGTGATCAGACCAGACCAGCGACGTCGCGGCTGGCCGCCTGGATCGGCGGGCAGCCCCTCGGTGCGCCAGGGGCGAGGCGCCTCCGCCTTGTTCTGGCCGCCCTTCGGCGTCTCGTGCTGCACTTGCTTGTCTTCGTCCTTCATGTCCGTCCCCGTGAACTCCGCGTCCCGAAACGCGCGAGTCCGGCAACATGTCCATCGCCTCCCCCCCGAGTCAAGGCCAAGGGCCACTCTCCTGCGCCATGATACTGCCGCGCGATCTGGTATGCTCGCTCTCTCTGGAGGCTTGCCCATGCGACATCTCTTCCGCACTCTGTCCCTCGCGTTTGGATTGGCCGCGCTCGCCGGGTGCTCGAGCGAGGATTCGGCAGGAGACCCCGCAGGGCAGGGCGGCAGCGCAGGAAGCGCCGACGCCGCCGCGGAGGGCTCCGTCGATGGTTCGTTATCCGAAACATCCGCCCCGGATGGGGCTTCTGCCGACGCGGCGCAGGAGGCCTCCGAGCCCGACGGCACGACCGTCGACGGGGGCTCCGGGCAGCCGGATGCGGAGCCCGATGCCGTCGCGGACGCGGCAATAGAAGCCGCTCCGGATGCGACGGATGATGTCGCGTCCGACGTGCAGGCCGACGTGCCCGTGGACACCGGCGTCGATGCCGCGCCGGAAGCCGCTGCCGACGCTCTCGCGGACGCGGCCGAAGAGACGTCGTCCGATGCGGGGCAGGAGGCCTCGGCGGACGCGGCGAACCCGGCGCCGAAGCTCGAGCTGCGGCTCGATCACGAGTGGGTCTGGACCGAGTCGGAGAAGGACTTCGTGAAGGCCGAGTGCGTGCTCGTGGATGCCGACGGGAAGGTGCTCCCCTCTCCCGCGGATCTCGCCATCACGGCGCCGTCTCCCGCCGTGTCGAAAGGCGCCGCGACCTTCGCGTGGGCCGATGCCGGCGTCTATCCCGTCCATTGCCAGTCCTCCTCCCTCGGATTGACCACCTCCCGGGATGTCGTCGTCAACTTCGAGGGGGTGGACTACCGATTCGTGCGCACCACCCGCGAGGTCAGCGAGATCGACGGAGTGCTCGCGCGGATCGTGGCAGCGAACGAGGCCCACGACGTCACCGGCTTCCAGGCGGCCGTCGGTGAGCTGAAGGAGCTCGCAGGGCGTATTCCCGACCTGGCAGCCCTCGACATGCTGGTCGCGAACCCCAACGGCTGGCCCACCGAGGCGCAGCTCGTCGGAGCGGGGTTCGTTGCCGGTCCCCAAGACGCCGCATGGCTCACATCGCTGCAGGCGTTGCGACAGGCCGTGACCCATCACCGCAGCGTGATGTCCGCGTTGTCGACCCCGCCAACGCCGAGCGACGTCGCCAACGTGACCGCGTCCTGGAACGACACCGCCGCGCGACTGCACGAGCTGCAGGCGACCGCGCCTTCCACCCTCGCGGTGTGGAAGAACATGCCCGAGGTCGGCCTGCTCCTGCGCGAGCTCGGAGAGACCACGCGCGTGCGCGCCAACGTCATGGCCGCCCGGTTCGAGGCAGATCCCGCCTCGCCGCCGCCTCCTCCGGCGCCTCCGGGCATGAAGCCCGCCTTCTCCCTGCTCGGCACCCTCGCCTCCATCGCCATCCAGGAAATCGTCGGATCCTACACCTACCAGAGCATCCTCACGGACGTGGGCAAGGCCGTCGTCGCGAACATGATCAGCATCATGATCAAGGACCTGATCAACAAGGATCTCCCCGCGAACGCCAATATGCCCGTCATCGACTCGGTCCACGGCTCCGCCGCCGGCTTCTGCGTAGCAGGCAACTCCTTCCAGGTCGTCGGGTCCTTCAACCCGATCCTCTCGCGGAACTACATCGTATTCATCCCCCCCACGCTCTCCAATGACCTGTCCAACATCGTGGACCTGGTCAACGGCATCAACGGCATCACCCAGGAGGGCAATGTCCTGAAGCTGATCAACCAGATCCGGGGCGTGATGCAGACGTTGAAGGAGCTGTATGCTGCGGCGTGGGGCGCGGGGGATCAGTTCATCGTGCTGGCGCCCGATGGCGGCGACGACTACATCCAGTCCTATCCCGTGCTGCCCACGGGATTGAACTGCAACAAGTTCTCGATTCCTGTGGCGGGGACGATGATTCCGGTGGATGAGGATTGGGGCCGCGGCGCTGCCATCAACGTCAACGTGCTGGGCGAGCCGCTCGCGAACTGTCAGTAGCAGCAACGACGGACGCGGGCGCGGGCGCGGCCGCTATTGCCCCGCGTCCGGACTGCTCCCCTCCGCACAGCATCGGAATCCCAGGTCCGCAGCCTCGAAGTCCTTCGGGAAGCTTCGCTTCGCCTTGCACCCCCAGCTCTCGCCGGTGCTCAGGTAGGAACCCCCGCGCGCGGCGCACTCCGCCCCTTCACACTCGGAAGTCCACTCTTGCACGTTGCCCACCAGGTCGAAGACCAGCGTGGGCGTCACGCAGGCTTGCATCGACCGGACCTCCACCGTCGCGGTTGCGCCGTTGCCGTTGCAGCGACTCCCGTCCTTGAGAGCTTCGTAGTTGAACTCGCCGTTGTCGCCGTCGGTACACGTGCTCTGGAACGCCGACACCGCCGCACCGTTCACCGTATAGGTCCCGCACAGCGCCTTGCCGGCCCACGCGCAGAATGACGCCGCATCGCACCAGTCGATCCCCGAAATCGGCATCTGCGCTTGCGCCAGATCGACCTGCTGCAACGGCGCGAAGTCCGGGTTCTTCCCCTGACAGGCGGCGATGTTCGCTCCATCCGCCGGCGAGGTCGCCAGGAACGCCGCGTACTGTCCCCTCGTCACCTCCGTCTCGTCCATCCAGAAGCACGTGCCGTCGAGCCGCCCCACATGCACCATCGCCGGGCCCTTCCCCGACACCGGAGCAGACACGGCAGGACACTCGGGCAGGCTCTGGTCGTTGTTGCCGGCATCCTCGCCCGGATCGATCTCGACCTTGTTGGTCTTGGAGCAGCCGAGCAGGGGAAGGAGAACCAGGACGGAGGCTGCGATGGCAAGGGTGCGATTCATGGGTTCCTCGAGGTCTTTCGTGGGGTCTCTGCCCTCTCGGCAACGGTGCGAGAGCTCGGAGCGATGACCTGCCGCACATCACGGCCGGAGGAGGAAGTGTAGCGTGAGTACGCTGCTCGACTCCAGCGATTCGTGCCACTCCCTCGTATGGGTGAGTGCTCTGTTCCCGGGGGTGTTGCCAGGCCCGGGCCGGTGGACACGCGCCCACTTTCGCAGCGCATCAGCGACGTCGGCGCAACCCGAGCATCCCAAGCAGCGCGAAGACCCACCACTCCGCGCGCCCGCTGGCGCGTGACATGCGGCAACTGCATCCTCCGTCGTCATCCGATGCCCCCCAAGACGTCGCGGGGCTGCCGTCGCCGCTCGAGGCTCCTGCGTCGGACATCGTGGATCCCTCGGGGGTCGCGTCCGCTGCAGCGTCGGCTGACGGTCCGGCCTCGGGCAGTTCCGCGCCGCCTTCGGTTTCGGGCTCCGGTCCCGCTTCGGGGCCCGGTTCGGGCTCAACGGAGACGGGCTTGCACTCATCGGGCTGGCCGACTGGCATCACGGTGCAGGAGACGCACTCCTGTTTCTCGAGCTTCCCGTTGTCGCAGCGCCACGCCTGGGTCCCGTCCGACGTGCAGTTCCAGAGCGACCAGGCGTCGTTGCAGTTGCATGACCCCCCCAGCTTCTCCATGTACTGGCACCACTGCCAGTAGTAGCCGGGATCGGTGTGGTGCCCCGCGCCGCCGTAGTCCAAATCGGATTCGCACGAATCGAGCCCGGCGCTGCACGGCGGACTGCATTGATCCATGTTGTTGCCGTTCGGAACCTGGTAGTGGCCGACGATGTGATTCCGATCGATCGGGACGTTCCATCTCGACTTGATCGAATTCACGAGCTCCACGCTCTTGTCGTACAAGGCGGTGGAGAAGCCGGACTTGTTCGAGGCATAGCCCACGTGCTCAATGCCAATCGAGTGCTTGTTGTAGCACCAGTTCCCCGCGTGCCAGGCCGTGTCGGATTCCTTGACGAACTGCGCCACGCGCGAGCCGTCGGCGTCGATCAGGTAGTGCGC